>JAJRVB010000107.1 GCA_024277515.1 Nitrospirota bacterium
CTGTGCATTAAGACAGGTTTCAGATTGAATATCATAATCACTAACCATGCCAGTTTCGAAGCAAGACGAAGGAATATTTCTGAAGAATTGATCAAATCTGTTGTTCAAAATCCTCAACAGAAATTGCCTTCTAAAAAAGGGCGTGTTATATTACAAAGTAAGTATTATGATAAGATGGAAAACAAAGAGATGCTGTTAAGGGTGATTGGAATGGAATCGTCCGGCACCATTAAAGTTGTTACGGTTTACAAGACATCAAAGGTCTCTAAATACTGGGTAGAAGGGGGATAGAATGAAGGTTATATTTGATCCTGAAACTGATACCCTTAGTCTTATTTTTCGAGAAGACAAGGTAGCCGAAAGTGATGAAGTGAAGGAAGGAATCATAATTGATTACAGCATAGACGGGAAAATTGTATCAATGGAAATCCTTGATGCTTCTGAACAGATTTCCGATCCGGAAGGCATACTTTACGAACGTAAAGGCAAGCAAACAATGTCTGCATGATCATTACACCTTTATATAATACTTCGCCGCCACGGCTTCTCCATATTACTCATGCCATATCAATTGATTGCAATTAACCATTAGCCGTACATTTAGACAATTTTAACAAGCTCTTGAAATGCATTATAATTTTAAAAAACCTCAGAGGTTGAGCCTCTATATGTATAATTTCAATACAGGCTATGAATATTTTTCCGGATAAATACTGCGGTGATGCTGAAATGATCCGGCTTCTTGAAAAGGCCGGGGCCAGGCTCTCGATCAGCAGCATATACGGGCTGTTTTACGGCTGCCTCGCCGCACCCCATATGGTCGCGCCTTCACAATATATGCCTATGATCTTCGGTGAAGAGGACACATCTCATGACTCGATGGAAGAGACCCAAAAAATCTTTGGCAACCTGATGTCCCTCTGGAATTTTCTTGCGGAGTGGAAACCGGAAAAAGAACCGGTTGCATTCCCGGATATCAGGTATGCGGATACTTATGAAGGCATAACGCAGCGCCTGAAGGATGATTATTCTCTGGTCGAATATTTCATCAAGGGGCTGGATATGGGGCATGCTGCGGATACTGATTTTGCCAAGGGAGGTCTTGAGTCACTGAAGATACTTTCAGAGACGGGGGTAATAATCCTGAAATATGCTGAGGTGATAGAACATGATCAGAAAAAGGATAATGATCCGGGGAAAGATCTGGATTATGTTGCACAGCTGGAAGATGTAGCTGCAGGATGTATCGCAAGCATGAACCTCTCTTTAAAGGCCGCGAGGATCAGGGAGGCCGAGCAGATGCGGATGCTGACTGATTCACCAAGCAAGAGCGCAAAGATTCCACGCAACGACCCCTGCCCGTGCGGCAGCGGGAAGAAATATAAAAAGTGCTGCGGACTGGTGCATTAAATGATCTGAAATTTTAAATCTCAGATTTCAGATTCCATCTTATAAATTTCAAATGAATTTAATCCCCCCGTGAAGGCTTTCATTAAAAAGCAATTGCCGTATCCATAATATAATTTGCATAAGAATTATTTTCTCAACATTCCCGCCGCCTATTTGCTATAATCTTGAGAATCCCCCTCATTATTATGATTACAAAGGTATATATGCAATGAAACCATTTGTTCCGCATACATTGCCACTCGAAAAGCTGGACTGGTCCGCATTTGTCGCTTTAATCGGCAAAGCAAATGCGGAAGTGGCGCGTTTTGATGCGTTGTTGAGAACGATCCCTGATGCAGATGTCCTTTTGTCGCCCTTAACTGTTAATGAGGCTGTGCTTTCTTCAAAGATAGAAGGCACACAGGCCACTCTTGAGGAAGTGTATGAATTTGAGGCGAGCCCTTCGGAAAAGCACGAGAAGTATGCAGATATTCAGGAGGTGCTAAACTATAGGGCGGCGATGAAGGAGTCTGTCAACTTACTTAATGAACTTCCTCTTTCAACACGGCTTATCAGACAGATTCACAAAGTCCTGCTTTCGAGTGTACGGGGAGAAGGCAAGTCACCGGGTGACTTCCGTACGGGACTTGTGCATATTGGCAAGCCCGGTGCAGGTATTGAGACCGCTTCATATATCCCTCCTGAACCGCAGCTTATTCCTGATTTGATATCAGCCCTTGAGCATTACATCCATTATGATGAAAAAGACGTGCTGGTTCAGCTTGCTATCGTCCATGCTCAGTTTGAGATAATACATCCCTTCTGGGATGGCAATGGAAGAACCGGGCGTATTTTAATGCCACTATTTCTTTTTTATAAACAGGCCATCAGTTCTCCTAATTTTTACCTGAGCGAATACTTTGAAATGAACAGGCAGTCTTATTATGATGCCTTGAACAATATATCTCAGAACACTGACTGGGAAGGATGGATTCAGTATTTTCTGCAGGCGGTTATCGAGCAATCTGCCAGGAATACAAAAAAGGTTGAAGCAATTTTAAGACTGCAAAATGAAATGTTTGATCAGGTACAGGACATAACGCACTCACAGTATACCCATAAAATTGTTAATTTTATTTTTTCAAATCCCTGGTTTGATACGACGCGGTTCAGGGTGCAGTCGAGCGTACCAAAAACAAATACCACGAGAATTCTGAAATTACTCACTGATCACAACATCATTACCCTGGCTCGTAAGGGAAGCGGCAAAAGGCCGAGCATATACATATTTCCGGCCCTGTTGGGTATTGTTAAATAGAAAAACTTAGTGGTCCATCTGAGACACGCTAAACAGTTAGCGTTCCATATTTAGCCCAAATTGGAACGCTAACTGTTTAGCGGTTCATAGAATACGCACCATCCATGTAAAGAAACAGCCTCATTCATCGTCTGAAAAAGCGCAAGTATCATTTTGACGGCATGATGATGTTATATTATCATTTAATTACAGGGTGTTGAGTCCCTGGAGTGAACAAACACTGGAGTTGTCGTGCCCGCGACGCAATTTAATCTCCAAAGAGTATAAAATAATATGCTATGAACAAAGCAGTTAAAAACACATCCCCCCGCATAACAAAAAAAGAAGGCCTTGACCTCCTGAAACATGCCGACCTGCTCGGGCTCGGGATGATGGCGGACAGGGTGCGGAAGAAGCTGCATTCAAAAGGGACCGTCAGCTTCATCATTGACCGGAATATTAATTACACGAATGTCTGCATAAACCAGTGCAGATTCTGCGCGTTTTACAGGGACCCCGGCGACCCTGAGGCGTATGTCCTGACAAAAAGAAAATTATTTAATAAAATCAGGAAAACAATTGAGTGCGGCGGCACCCAGATCCTGATGCAGGGCGGTCTTCATCCTGACCTCGACCTGGCCTACTATGTTGACCTGCTGCAATCAATCAAACAGAAGTTCCCCATACATATTCATGGGTTTTCCCCTCCTGAAATTACGTATATCGCTGAAACAGCAGGCCTGTCTGTTAAAAACACCCTGCTGGTGCTTCAGGAAGCAGGGCTGGATTCAATCCCGGGAGGCGGGGCCGAAATCCTCTCTGACAGGGTCCGGGAGAAGGTGAGCCCGAACAAGATCCGCTCAAGACAGTGGCTGAGGGTAATGGAAGAGGCCCATAAGATCGGCATGAAGACGACCGCCACCATGATGTTTGGAAGCGTGGAGGGGCCTGA
>JAJRVB010000108.1 GCA_024277515.1 Nitrospirota bacterium
AGGGATACTCTTCGGCAGAGAAAATGTGAGCGCTCTCAAAAGAGAAGAGCCGAAAAAGAGATCGCGCCCCGGAAGAGGAAGCGAATTTGCCCCATATGATGAAGCCCTGTTTGAGAAACTCC
The DNA here is from genome assembly GCA_024277515.1 of Nitrospirota bacterium. GTDB lineage: Bacteria > Nitrospirota > Thermodesulfovibrionia > UBA6902 > UBA6902 > JAJRVB01. The sequence goes on from JAJRVB010000108.1 coordinate 123, forward strand.
GGGCCCTGCGAAAGGGCCTTGCCGATGAGCAGAAGGTGCCGCCTTTTATTATATTTTCTGACAGGACGCTCCACGAAATGTGCAGGTATTATCCTGCCACGTTATCGGATATGGCAGGGATCAGCGGGGTCGGAGATGCCAAACTCAAACGATACAGTAATGATTTCATTAAGCTGATAAAGTCCTATCTCGATGATAATCCGGCAAAAGTTATTTGACCGCTCCTGCAGAAAGACCGCCTACAATCCGTTTCTGGAAAAGAAAGACGAGAAGGACAATCGGCACTGTTGCCACTGTTGAAGCAGCCGCGATTTCTCCCCACGGGAGAGTATATTGCCCCTGAAACAAAGCTATGCCCACAGGCAGTGTCTGGAACTTCTGCTGAGTCATGATCAGGAGCGCAAAGAAAAATTCATTCCATGCATAAATGAATACGAGTATTGCCGCGGTAAAAACCCCCGGAGCTGCAAGGGGCACCATGATCCTGAAGAGTGTCTGAAAGTGTGAGCATCCGTCAAGCCTTGCTGCATCTTCCAGCTCTTCGGGAAGCTCCCCGAAAAAGCCGGCAAGTATCCATACGCCAAGCGGCAGTGTAAGGGTCACGTAAGGAATAACAAGCCCGTGAAAACTGTTCAGCCATCCGAGGTCCTGAAGTATCCGCCAGACAGGACCGGCAATGGATATCTGGGGAAACATTGAAACCAGAAGAAGGGCGCCCATAATCATGCCTTTGTATTTCAATCTCAGGCGTGCAAGGGAGTATCCCGCAATAATTGAGATTAAAAGCGTTATCACTGTTGTCGAGCCCGCCACAATTATGCTGTTTTTAACAAAATGGAGAAGGTTGTATTCATCAATCGCCGACTTATAGGAGTCCAGCGTGCCTGCCGGAACAATTACCGGCGGAATTGCCGTAACTTCCAGCGCAGTCTTCAGTGATGTACCCACAAACCAGACGAACGGCAGGAGGCTGAGGACCACCATTATGAATGTTGTTATGTAGAATAAAATTCTGTTTATCTTTTTCATGCTTTTATCCTAAAAACGGCTATCAGCCGCTGATTTACACGGATTTATCTCTTGACAGGATTTACAGGATACACAGGATAGAAAAGCAAAAGAAAAAATCTCGTAAATCCTGTTCATCCTGTCTAAATAAAATCCGTGATAATCTGTGGCCATATGCCTTTTCCGGTTTATTGGTAATTTATCTTCCTTTCTCCTGAAACATCCCCATCCCGATCATCCGTATATAGAAGACCGAGATGATTAATGTAATGAGAAACACCATAACCGATATGGTGGATCCGTATCCCATAAGCCCCTCGGCAAATATTTTCTTGTATCCGTAAAACTGGAGTACATTCGTGGAATCTGCAGGCCCGCCCTGCGTCATGACAAACACAAGGTCAAAGACCCGGAACGCGTCCATGGTCCTGAACAGAAGGGCGATAAGTATCGCCGGTTTAATTAGCGGCAGGGTGATCTTCCTGAACTGCTGCCAGGCTGATGCCCCGTCAATGCGCGCGGCCTCATACAGGTCATCCGGAATAATCGGGAGTCCGGCAAGGATCAGGAGTCCGGCAAAAGAGGAAGTCTTCCATACATCCGCTACTACAATGGCGATAAATGCGGTACCCGGGTCGGCAAGCCATGCCGTATAAGCGGACGTGTCCGATCCGAAAAACATATAGTTCATCAATCCATATTTATCATGAAAGATAAAGCGCCACATCTGTGATGACACAACAGTCGGAATCGCCCACGGCACAAGGATCGCGGCCCGTACTATTCCCCTCCCCATGAAATGTTTATTAATTACAAGAGCAATAGCCAGTCCGAACACTATTTCAAAAAAAGTGGTGGTAAACACAAACAGCATTGTATTTATAAATGAATGAAGCGCAATCCTGTCATGAAACAGTGCCCTGTAGTTGTCCAGCCCCACAAAAGGCCGGCCGAGCCCGGGAAGACTGAGGATGATCTTGTGCATGCTGAGATATACGGAATAGAGAATCGGATAGAAGGCAAAGAGCGCGACAAACAGAAAGCAGGGGGTCAGGAGGGATAGAGCGAAAATGCGTTCACGCGTGAGAATGGAAAATTTCATATCTCATAAATGACAAATGTCAAAGCTCAAATATCAAATCAGTTTCAAATGACTAAATGTCAAAAACAATTCGGCATTATGGTTCAGGATTTTATTTGACATTGGGATGTTGACATTTATCATTCAGACTTCTCCATTGCGATAATCTTTTCAATTTCATCGGCAGCCGCCCCCGCCTCCTTCTGGAGGTCAATCTCCTTTGATGAGATCGCCGTACTGAAATACCGCTGAAGCACGTTTGACACGGCAGGATAAAGCGGGGTCCTCGGCCTCGGGTACGCGGTCAGAAAGACATCTTTCATCTCAGCAAAGTGCGGGTATGATTTAAGGATCTCTGCATCTTCATACAGGGCCTTTCTGGTCGGGGCGCGCCCGGCCTTAAGCGCAAGAATCTTCTGTATCCTGCTGCTTGTGAGAAATGTGACAAAGGTCTTTGCCGCCTCCTTGTTCTTCGAAAAATTGCTGATGCCCACCTGCCATCCCCCTAA
>JAJRVB010000109.1 GCA_024277515.1 Nitrospirota bacterium
CGCGGGACTGATTCCCAAGTGGTTTACAGTCGCTGTTATCGGCAGGGACCTGATCGTAGTGACCGGCAGCATCATTCTCTACTTTGTCATCCATAACCTGAAGATCGTGACGAGCATGCTTGGGAAAGTCGCGAGCGCCTGTCAGTTTACACTGGTCGGACTGACACTGTTGTTCTGCAATATCAGGGATGATATAGAGATCCCGGCCATATTCTTCATCATAGTAGCATCAATAACCGCCATATCAGGCCTTCAGTATGTGTATAAGGGCATGAAAATGGCAAACATGGAAAACGATCAAAAGTAAAATGCATGCAACTATAAGTCATATCGTTAAAGGCACCCTGGCAGCCGACATCGGTCTCGCAAAGGGCGATGTCATTCTGAGCCTGAACGGGCATCCGGTCAGGGATGTTATCGATTATATGTACTATTCAAGGGAAAATGTAATTAACCTTGAGGTCCTGCGCGGCGGGAAAACGCTGAAGTTCAAGGTTAAGAGAAAAGAACAGTCCCCGCTCGGCATTGAACTGAAATCATTCAGGACCAGGACATGCAGAAACAAATGCATGTTCTGTTTTGTAAAGCAGCTTCCGAAAAATATGCGCAAGACACTCTATCTGAAAGATGACGACTACCGCATGTCTTTTCTCTTTGGAAATTATATTACACTCTCAAATCTTTCCTCAAAGGAAAAGCGCCGCATCATAGAGCAGAAGCTGAGCCCCCTTTATGTATCCGTGCACTCGACCAATAATGATATCAGAAGGAAAATGCTCGGGAATCCCAGGGCGCCTGATGTCATGCAGGCTTTGCAGGATTTCACATCGCAGCGGATAAGGGTGCATACTCAAATCGTTGTCTGTCCCGGGTACAATGACGGAGACGACCTGTCACAAACCATCAAGGACCTGCAGAAGCTCTATCCTTATGTATCGTCCATCGCGGTAGTGCCTGTCGGTCTCACAAAGCATAAGAAAGGCAGCATCAGAGCCGTTGGAAAGGACGATGCAAAAAAAATCATAGATACCGTCAAAAAATTCAGGCAGCGAAACAAGCGGCGCCACGGAGACCCTATCGTGCACCTGGCGGATGAGATGTACATAAAGGCTGAAATCCCGTTTTCTCCCCTCAAGGATTATGGAGACCTTCCTCAGATAGAAAACGGGGTGGGCCTGGTCCCTGTCTTTCTGCATTGTTCAAAAAAAATAAAACTCCCCAGGAAAATTGCACCGGCGCATGTAGCGGTCTTTACCGGGTCTTCATTCATGCCGTATCTGGAGGAGTTCGCGAAAAAACTTAAAAACATTGACGGCCTCACTCTTGATCTCTTTAAAGTTGATAACAGGTTCTTCGGTACCTCCGTGACTGCGGCAGGACTCCTTGCCGGAAGAGACATTTTAAGGACTGTTGTCGGCAAGACAAAGGCGGACTGCCTTCTTGTGCCGAATGTGATGCTCAGGGAAGGGTCCGACATGTTTCTGGACAATGTATCATTAAAGGATATGGCAGAGAGCCTTGGCATGAAGGTGCGCGTCATTGAACCGACACCGGATGGAATTTTACGGGGTATAACAGATGAATGTAAGCGGTAGCACCAGGGTAACGGGCCTGTTCGGATACCCTGTTGAGCACACGCTTTCCCCGGCAATGCATAACGCGGCGTTTGAATATCTGGGGCTCGATATATGCTATATTCCGTTTAAGGTCTCCCCGGATGACCTCCCCGATGCAGTCCGCTCGGTCCGCAGTCTAAACATGCTCGGCATAAATACCACCGTACCTCATAAAGAAAAAGTCATCCCCCTTCTTGATAATATAGATGAGGAGGCCGAATTTATCGGAGCGGTTAATACCATTACCAATAAAGAGGGCCTGCTCACCGGTTACAATACCGACGGCAGGGGATTTATGCAGTCACTTTCCGAAGAAGGCATATCACTTGACGGGAAGAAGGTTGTGATAATCGGCGCCGGGGGTGCGTCAAGGGCGATAAGTTACTACATAAGCGAAAAGGCCGCTGATCTTTCCATGTATGACATTGACACTTCCAGGGCGCAAAACCTCGTAAATGATCTAAATAAAATCCGGGGCAATGTCCAGCTTCTGGATGATACGGAACAAATGGGAATGCCGGACATAATCATCAACGCGACACCGCTCGGCCTGAAGCAGGACGACCCGCTGCCATTGAATCCGGACATAATAACCCCTGCCATGTCCGTATGCGATCTCGTTTACAGGCAGACCGCATTCCTTAAGTCAGCGCAGGCAAGAGGAGCAAAAACAGTGAACGGTTCAGGGATGCTGCTCTGGCAGGGCATTTTCGCCTTTCAGCTCTGGACAGGCATAAAACCTCCCGTTGAGCTTATGCGTAAGGAACTGCTCTCAAGAATCAGCTGAAGCCTTCTCAGGCATTACCTGCCGCGGAATACACACTGTTTTTCTTTCCGGTTTTGGCCCTGTACAATGCGTCATCCGCCTGTTTAATAACAGCCTCCCATGCCGTGTCTCTCGTTTTCCAGGGATAGAATGAGGCGACACCGCAGCTGATCGTAACAAGCTGCATACTGCTCTTTTCATGTTTAATTTTAAGGCTGCATATCGATGATCTCAGATTTTCGGCAACCTTGAGGGCATCCACGTGGTTCTGTTCCGGGAGAATAATTATAAACTCTTCCCCTCCCCACCGGAAGATCTCATCAGTTCTTCTTACTGCCGACTTCATGGCATTTGCGATGGATACCAGTACATAATCCCCCTGCTGATGGCCGTATGTGTCATTGTAGAGTTTAAAGTTGTCGATATCACAGATAATGATGCTGTACGGATGATTATATCTGAGCGACATTAAATGAATCTTCTCTATCCTTTTCTGGAGACTCCTGCGGTTGCTGATCTCGGTCAGGGGATCCGTATCAATAAGAACGTTCAGCCTTTTATTCATTTCCTCCAGCTGCGAGTGTTTGCTCTGGAGTAGCGTCATCATGTTGTTGAAAGTCTCCCCGATCACATTGATATTATTCTTAAAGGCATGCTGGTATACCTCGCACTTTCTGCAATCGCCGAATTTATTGGCAAACTGTCCCTGCACTTCACCACCGCAGAAGGTGCCCGCTGACTGCCAGCACCGCAGGTCCTCCGACATATAACTGGGACAGCTGGCTTTATCGCACTTTTTGACCTCCCAGCATTGCAGGAGCGTGTCATGCTCTCGTTCATATCTGACATGAAAACTCTCATGCTCAATTACTTCGTCAATGGCCGCCCTTATACTGTTCTGGGCCTGCTCAAGCTCATTATTGTATCTGTCGATCTCCTCATTCTGTTCCCTGATAATCTTGTCAGCCTTCCGGATAATGATCTGTAACAGAAGATACAGCACTCCCATCGCAAACACAAGGAGCAGCGGTATCTTGTAGAACTCTTTTCTCATCATGCTGAAGAGCGGAGTAACGTCTTTGTAAATTTCAAAGGCGCCGATAATATTGCTTTGCATAAAAGCGCTATGGTCTCTGTATATCGGTACATACACTTCAAGCAGGTCCATATTATAAGTTTTCCCCGCCTGTGACGATTCCGGGGGGAAAGGCGTTTCACGACGGGTAAGCTTTGATCCTGTCTCACCACCGAAGGCCGCTTGTAAAGCCCCGGTGCTGCTGACCTTCCCTATATCTTCATATTCACTTGAATAAATGACCTCGCCCTTCAGATTAAATACTTTGTATTTCACTACATCCGGGTAATCATGACGAAAACCGTCAGAGATTGTTTTGATGATTTTATATCTTTCAGGGTCATTGATAACTGTCAGGGCGCCTTCTTTATTCAGGTTGGGAAGGATTAAATGCTCATGGACCTGCTGGTTCAGATTTGATGCAAGATTGGCAGCATAAGTAATAGAATATTCGACAAGGCTCTGTCTCTGGTTCAGGTATACGATGCCGCTCAATATGACGGTAAGAATAATAATTACCGTAATGCTTAAAACAGAGAAATACTTTCGCAGGTTAAACTTCCTGCCTGATGGGACAAGATACTGATTGGTCGATTCATGCTTTGCCATACTAAGTATGTATCGACAATATATATATATATCTTGAGATAAGCATTCAGTTACGGGTATCATATGGACATAAAAATGAAAAGATCAAAGTTAAGGAAAATGTTTTTATATTATAAGAACTTCCATAATTTTGATCTTTTATGTTTAATATTTGATCTTGCATTGCCCTGCTGTGTTTACCTGAGACTGAATGGTTACATCTTGAGTCATTAATTACTGCTTGGCCTGCATGCCCGCTGCTTTACCTGACCTTATTAATTTTACCATAAATCCTGTTCAATCAGGAAGTTGCAGCCTGTTTCATCATCTTTTTCCTTAATAATATTTTGTCATTTTCAATACTCCTTTTGACAAATATTTTTTTTAAATGGTAGCATTTACGATAAATCAATCTTTATCCCCCTCTATGGCAAAGTCGAGTCGACCCATCGATGAGACCCGATTCGGGAGGGCCTGCCTGCCGGTAGGCAGGGTCAGGGGAGACTTGAAAGGAATACCTATGAAGATTGCAGTAACGGGCAAGGGCGGTGTTGGAAAGACCACTGTTTCAGCGCTGTTAAGTCACATATATGCCAAAGAGGGAAAGCAGGTCATTGCAGTTGACGCGGACCCTGATGCAAATCTCGCCGCAGCCCTCGGAATATCTAGGCAGGATATCCAGCATGTGAAGCCGATCGCGGAACTGACTGAGCTGATCGAGGAACGGACCGGCGCCAAACCCGGAACAACAGGCGGCATATTCAAAATTAACCCGAGAGTTGACGACATCCCGGAGGGATTCGGATTTAGGATTGAAAACATTACATTGCTGATTATGGGCAAATCCAGGAGCGCTGCAAGCGGGTGTTACTGTCCCGAGCATGCACTGCTTCGAAGGCTGCTGAAGCACCTCATTGTTGAGAGAGATGAAATAGTCATTGTCGATATGGAAGCCGGCATTGAGCACCTGACCCGCGGCACTGCTGAAGGAGTGGACGCGTTTATCGTGGTTGTTGAGCCGGGACAGCGCAGTATACAGACCGCCCTTGCGGTTAAGGACCTTGCCAGGGGTCTTGGCGTAAAAAGGGTGTTTGTCATCAGCAATAAGGTCAGGAAAGAAGAGGACATTACATTCTTAAAAGATGAATTGATTGATCTCGAATTCCTCGGAGCGATCAGCTTCAATGACAGTATCATGGAGTCTGACATTCAGGGGAGACCTCCCTGGCAGGCGTCTGACCAGACGCTTAATGAAGCCCTCAGGATAAAGTCAACCCTGGAGAGTCTTCTTTGAAAAAGAGAGTGCGCGACAAGCTCCTTAAAAAAAGAGACGCAATACCTCCTGAATTAAAGACAGCCAGGGAAGCATCCATCGAAAAGAGACTTTTTTCGCTCGATGCGTTCAAACAATCGAAGGCTATGCTCATGTACGCGTCATTTCGCTCGGAAGTGGACACCACGCGGTTTCTCCCGGACATACTCAAACTCGGGAAAAGGCTGATACTTCCGGTTGTGGATATAAGGCATAAAACATTAAAGCTTTACTACCTGTATAACACTTCTGATCTCAGGCCGGGATATATGAACATCCCCGAACCTCACGTTAATTCTTCCCATCGCGCGACATTAAAGGATATCGATCTTGTCGTCATCCCGGGGACAGGATTTGACTGCAGGGGCAACCGGCTTGGATACGGAGGCGGATATTACGACAAACTCCTCAGTTATGAATCAAGACAGCTCGAAAAAGCGGACCATCATATCACGACCATAGCCCTTGCCTTTGAAGAGCAGATCGGTGAAGAAATCCCTTCGGAACCTCATGACATCAAGGTAGACATGATTGTTACTGACAAGCGTCTGATTCATTGTAAAATTTAGGGTCTGCTTGACATTGCTCAATACAAATATTTAGATTATATAACTTTAATCATATCCGGGTAATCGTGTTAATCCGCTTTTAAAAAATACTACAGGAGGATTGTATGGCATACAGAGAATATCATGATAGAATCGGCGGCATGAACCACTGGTTGTTTGCACAGGAAGACTTCAAACATATTATCTCTCGACCGTTCAGGGGGGAAGAATATACATCAGTCATAAACGGATCCGGGGTGGTAAAGGGGGAACAGAAATATCCGAAAGGATACCAGGAAATAATCATCCCCGAACTTAAGCGCAGGGCTGATTTCTTCAAGGAAGTCCCCGCACTCAAAAATATAAACGCAGCCGATGCAAAAGTGCTGACCGTCCTGGTCGGCGATAAGGACGACCCGGCAGTAGCAGCCTCACGGAGCTATGTCGGGATGAAATCAAATACAACAAAACAGTCCGGGCTGTCCAGCATGATGGAGGAATTTCCTTCCACAGTCACAACCTCGGAAATGTATGAAAAGCTGGAGCAATGGAACAATGACAGCACTATTTCCATATTGATGTTTCAGCTTCCCTTCGGCGGAAAGGCGGGAAAAGAGATAAACACAACCTCACTATGCAACCGCATAGCGCTCGAAAAGGATGGCGACGGCCTAAATCAGATGACACTGGGACTGATGTCACTTGGTGCAGAGCGTTATTATGACTGCTGCACACCAAGTGGAATGGTGGACCTGGCCAGTGTGTATCTTGTGAGAGAAAAAGGCGTCAAACTTCGCCCTGATGGAATAGCGAGCTTTGCCGGATTTGAAGTTTTAGTTGCAGGCAGGAGTAATATCGTAGGCGAACCGCTTTTCAACCTGTTAAAGCGCTTTGATGCAACGACGCTGGGGCCATTACATACAAAGACCGGCTCAGGAGGTTCGTTTGACAAAGAAACTCAGTTGAAGGTATATGTTGAACTCTCAAAACGCGCTGATATTGTGTTCGGCTGTATGGGGTTTCATCCATACAAAGTGCATGCTGATACGGAATATTTCTTCTCCTCAGATATGCTCAAAGACGGGTGTCTGATAATTGATGCATCCACTTCATTCAGAAAAGACGGAAGGAAGCCATATGGCGATGTTGATCCTTCAGCGCGCTCAAAGGCTGCCGCCTATACCCTGGAAACAGGAGGTGTCGGGCCGGCAACGGTAACCAAGCTTGTCCACCAGGGATGGATCGGGATGTTGTACCAGAATATCGACAAGGTCAGACAGGCGCTTGAAGACAATAAGGGTATCGTAGTTTCAACATTCACCAGACTGCTTGCTTCTTACGCAGGGGCATCTGAATCAGAAGCAGCCGGGAATGCAGAAACGCTTTACAACCGGGCAATAAACCCTGAAAGTCACGCAATGCATGCCGTGGATGCACTTGAGGCCATATTCCCTGCCCTCATGTCATAGCATTTCACATACGAATGCAGATAACATAAACACCCCATATCGAGGTTGAACCTCGATATGGGGTGTTTTGACACTGTTTACCTGCAAATGTTAGAATTTTATTCTGTTTTTGGATGGGAAGGCTTCAGGATGGATAAGAATAAAATCAAAAAAGGCGTTAAGCTGATTCTCGAGGGTATAGGTGAAGATCCGGACAGGCCCGGACTGAAGGATACTCCGCGCAGGATAGCGGACCTTTATGAAGAGATTTTTTCCGGCCTCAGTACACCAACCGAAGAAATATTAACGCCTATCAAGGGCGAGAGCCATGATGAGATGGTACTTATCAGGGATATCCCGTTTTACTCAATATGTGAACACCATTTACTGCCATTTATCGGCAAGGCCCATGTGGCCTATGTGCCCTCAAAGGGAAAGATAGTAGGTTTAAGCAAACTTGCCCGGGCAGTTGAGATATTTGCAAAAAGGCCTCAGCTTCAGGAGCGGCTGACTTCACAGCTGGCTGACTTGATAATGAAAAAACTTAAGCCCAGAGGAACAATGGTAATTGTAGATGCCGAGCACCTTTGCATGTCGATGAGGGGAGTTAAAAAGCCCGGCACAAAAACTGTTACATCAGCAGTGAGAGGTATATTCAGGACAAAAGAAACAACAAGGCTGGAATTTCTGGAGCTTATCAGACACGGAAATTAACTTTAAATTTATCATAATAATAATTAAGGAGTGACAATATGATAATCACCCAAAAAAAGATTTCAAAGAGTTAATGGAAAAACTGAAGAACTACAGGAGTTTCTTCCTGATCGGGTGTTCTGAATGTGCCTCGCTCTGCGGTACAGGCGGAGATCCTGAACTGGCTTCAATGAAGGAGGCCATTGAGGCTGAAGGAAAAACAGTGACCGGGACGCTTCTTCCTAAAACCGGATGCCAGACTCTTGGTACAAAAATAGAATTGAAAAAGGACAAAGAGGCTTGTGCCGCTGCTGATGCAATCATTGTCATGTCCTGCGGGGCCGGTACCCAGTCAGCAGTGGAGATTTTCCCTGACAAACCTGTCTTTCCTTCAAATGATTCTCTCTTTCTCGGGAACATGACGCGCTTTCAGATATTTGATGAAAGATGTTCACTTTGCGGAGAATGCATTTTAGATCAAACCGGCGGTATCTGTCCCGTAACCGGCTGTCCAAAGGGTCTGCTTAACGGCCCCTGCGGCGGCACTGATAACGGAAAGTGTGAAGTCAGCCCTGATATTGAATGTGCATGGGTAAGGATATATGAGAGGATGAAAAAGACCGACCAGCTTGAAGATTTCAAAAAAACGCTGGAACCCAAAGACTGGTCTGCCAGCAGAAAGCCGGCCACACTGAATACCCGTCAGAAAAAGGAGGAGAAAAAGTGAGCTTTAGAAACGCCCTTGAATCAGGTAAATTTGTTGTCACAGCAGAAGTAGGCCCTCCCAAGGGGACTGATATTAAAAAGATACTTCATGAAGCAGAGATGCTGAAAAATAAGGTTGATGCCCTGAATGTTACTGACAATCAGTCGGCAGTCATGCGTATCAGTTCCATGTCATTCTGCAAACTCCTGCTGGATATGGGACATGAGCCCATATTGCAGATGACCTGCCGTGACAGAAACCGCATCGGTCTTCAGTCAGACCTGCTCGGCGCCGCCATACTCGGGATAAAAAATGTCCTCTGCATGACAGGTGACCATCCAAACGCCGGTGACCATAAAGAGGCAAAACCGGTTTATGACATTGAATCCGTCCAGCTTCTTCAGGTCGTTGATGGTCTAAACAGCGGCAGGGACATGATGGGAAATGACCTTATGGGATCAACCGACTTTTACCAGGGGGCTGTTGTCACACCTGAAGCAAACCCTCTTGAGCCCCAGATGATGAAGTTTGAGAAAAAAATTAATGCAGGCGCACATTTCTTCCAGACCCAGGCGATTTATGATATTGATAAATTCAGGGATTTCATGACCAGCGCCAGAAAATTCCCTGTGAAGATCCTGGCAGGGCTTGTTCTGCTTAAGAGTGCTGGTATGGCTAATTTCATGAATAAGTTTGTTCCGGGTATATCCGTTCCCCAGGTATTGATAGATGAGCTTAAAGCCGCCGGCAAGGAAAAGGCCATGGAAACCGGCATTGAGATAATGGCAAGACATATCAGACAGTTAAAAGATGAGAGCGTGTGCGACGGCATTCATATAATGGCAATCGGCGCTGAAGATAAGGTCCCGGCAATTATGGAGAGAGCCGGCCTCCTCTGATGCCTTTATTCAAGTGTACATACTTGGAGAGTCTCACCCGGGACTCTCTCTGCTTTTCCCCATAGACCACTCCATGAACATAAAAGAGAAAGCCGTCTATGTAATCATCATGACTGCTGTAACTGCCATGTATTTTCTGCTTACGGTAGTTGTGGCGCTGTTTCTGTTAAGCACCCTTAATATATTGAACAATAATATGATGCACGTAAAGAGACTGGAATATGTCGAGGCAACTGTTTCTGCTGCTATTTTCCTCACAGCCGGCTTCATTTATTTCAGGTCCTTAAAAAAAATGTCCGCCTTCATCAAAGATACTTTCATCAAAAGGCCCGGTCCGTGAAAGACTGTGCTATACTAAACCGTTTAAATCTTCGGGCGTTAAATCATTTACAATGACAAATGAATTTATAGCATTCTGGCAGCACCTTCCCGGACAGATCAAACCCTATATATTTCAGATTGGTGATTTTCAACTCCGTTATTACGGGCTCATGTACATTGTGGCCTTCTCTGTGGTCTACATGCTCGCTCTGTACAGGATGAAGCACGAGGATTATGATTATTCCAGGGATACGGTTGAAAACTTCTTTGTCTGGGCCATACTCGGGCTTATGCTCGGGGCGCGCTTCGGATACGTCCTGTTTTACAACTTCAGCTATTACATATCACGTCCCCTCGAAATAATAATGCCGTTCAGCCTGGAGGGAGGCTTCCATTTTACCGGGCTTGCCGGGATGTCCTATCACGGCGGACTCATCGGTGTTATTATCGCTACCGCCCTCTTCTGTCGTAAATACAGGATTGATTTCTGGCGGTTTGTGGACTTTCTCGTTCCGGCAGCGCCCCTTGGATATACCTTCGGGAGACTCGGTAATTTCATTAACGGTGAGCTGTACGGACGTGATACATTAATGCCGTGGGGTATGTATTTCCCGGGAGACACGACCGGTCTGCTGCGCCATCCATCGCAGCTGTACGAGGCATTTTTTGAGGGAATTTTTTTATTCGCGGTTCTCTGGACCATCCGGAAAAAAAGGGTCTTTGACGGCTTCTTTCTTGCGCTGTATATCATCGGGTATGGAACGGTCCGTTTCTTTATCGAATTTGTGCGTGAGCCGGATTCTCATATCGGGTACTATTTCGGCTTTATGACACTGGGACAGATCCTCTGCCTTGCAATGATCCTTGCGGGCGGGTGTCTTTATTTTTTCAGGCGGTCAGCTTCGAAAGCATAATCCGTACATACTGAATAATCTGCATCAGGGAAAATCATCGTCTTAATCAGCCTGCATGTATGTTATAATGTTGCAGCTGAACAGTAGATCAGATGATATGACAAAACAGGGCTTCTGTATTTTTTTAAAAGGAGATCGCATATGCCAGCAAAAAAAGGAGATAAAGTAAAGGTACACTATACACTGAAAGACGCAAACGGCGAGATCGTTGAATCATCATTAAAGACGCTGCCGATAGAGTTTACTATAGGGGAAGGAAACGTGATCTCCGGTTTTGAAAAAAACATTATCGGTATGAAGGCAAAGGAGACAAAGACCATCACTATCCCGCCGGAAGACGCGTATGGTGCCCACGACAAGGAAAAGGTCTTTGAATTTCCTAAAAAAAACGCTCCCGGAGATTTTGATCCGCAGATAGGACAGTCCGTCCAGATGCACAGGGCGGACGGCAAGCCATTAAGCGTCACGGTTGCGGGCCGCACTGAAAATGGATACCTGATGGACGCCAATCACCCGCTTGCAGGGAAAGAGCTTATCTTTGACCTTGAACTGGTTGAGATAATCGAATAGAAAAACAGGGGAAGGACCATGTCTAATTTTACCATCCATGATTTTCTCAGGAAGAAAACCAACGGCGGAAAGATAAGTATGATTACCGCATATGACTACCCGTTCGCCCGTATAGTGGATGAGGCCGGGATCGATGCCATACTCGTCGGGGATTCCCTCGGTATGGTCGTTCAGGGACTCGAAAACACGCTGCCGGTAACCATGGATGAGATGATTTATCACACAAAAATGGTTGCGCGAGGGGTAAAGAATGCGATGATAATCGGTGATATGCCTTTTATGTCATATCAGACAGGCATAGCCGAAGCACTGAAAAACGCGGGCCGTTTTCTGAAGGACGCGGGCGCCGCAGCAGTTAAAATGGAGGGCGGCGGCGAAATTGCAGAGCAGATCAGGGCAATGACCCGGTCGGATATACCTGTCATGGCCCATATCGGACTTACTCCCCAGTCAATTCACCGCATGGGAGGATACAAGGTTCAGGGCAAGACAGAGGAATCCGCAAAAAGACTGTTAGAAGAGGCGCATATTGTGGAAGATGCTGGCGCCTTTTCATTATTGCTCGAGGCCATTCCCATGGACCTTGCAAAGACAATCACGGGTGAACTCTCCATCCCCACAATCGGCATCGGCGCCGGTCCGCACTGTGACGGTCAGGTACTGGTCCTGCATGATGTAATAGGTCTGTTTGAGAGGTTCATTCCGAAATTTGTGAAGAAATATGCGGACCTGAAAAAAGACGCGTTAAATGCAGTAAAGACATACAGGGATGAAGTCAAAAACGGGACATTCCCGTCTGATGATCAGAGTTTCAAATAGGGACAAAGCCTCCTGCAGTCACCCGAAAAAAGCAGGTATTGTGAAAGCAAATAATTTTCGATACCTTAGACGCAATGCCTACCAATCTGAGCGTGCATGCTTTTATTCAAAGTTTTCTGCATATTATCTCAATAATTTATCGAGTTAATTATTTGATTGAACAATATCTGCTTTTTTCCTGTAGCATTTTCAGTTTACTTTATTCAGCATCTCCATTACCGCCCTGTTCCACCCTTCAGGACCGATCCCTTCGGCCCTTATCAGTCCCTTTACACGTATCCTTTTATCGTATGATCCGTCCCTCTTTTGGACCACGACCGGAAGGTCAACGCTTCTCAACATTTCAATATCATTGGGGCTGTCTCCAAGGGCGGCAGTCACAATCCCGCCGTACTGTCTTCTGTACTGCTCCGTCAGTATCCTGACCGCCCTCCCCTTGTCACTCTCTCCCATAATGTGAAAAAACTCACCCTGCGTAAAATTATACCCCTTTGCCTTTATTCTATTTTTGACTTTATTAACGATGTCCTCATAAACATTATCCTCTGCCGTTCCATCTGCAGGTACAGGCTGAACGATAATAAACGGTTCATCAAACTCGCGCCTGCGCGCCAGGCCGGCATCAGCCATACTCAGTCCCGTGAAAGAGGCTGTTTCCTGCAGGGTCATGTCTCCGAAACCTTTGACCCGCAGCCCTTCAGCCCTCAGTTCCTTTAATGTATGTCGAAGATCACTATACGATGCCCCGAGTCTGACAAGGCAATACCCGCCTGTCTGTTCAACAGGTAATTCCCGGCTCTCAATGATCAGTTCCTTTTCACTCAACGGTATGAATATTCCCCCTCCATTTTCAGAAATAAAGGGAAAACCATTGCCGATTTTTCTTCTCAATTTCTCAATTTCAGCCCTTGTTTTACTGGAGCAGAGTATTAAGGGTATGTTTTTCTCCTGTAACACCGTGAGAGCGGGCAGCGCCTTTTTATATGAATAATTCTCATCAAGGAGCGTTCCGTCAAGGTCCGTGAATATGATTAACTTCCTGTTCATGGCTTATATATTACATCAATAGTAACTATTCAGTTACGGGTAATAATAGCAGGCAAGAAAAGATAAAATATTAAAAATAAAAAATCAAAATTGTGGAAGGTTTTTTATCATATAAATAATTCTCCTTAATTTTGATCTTTGGTCTTTGATTTTTACATTTCCATGCAAAGCAGTAGCATATTTTCTGTCCAATATGTTAATACAGATAGGTATGTGCATTATAATCAAGATATGAATATTCTGATCGTAGATGACAATAAAGACGTAAGTTCCGTGCTCAGGAACATTCTTCAGCTTGAGAGGTATGATGTCAGGGTTGCCGCTAACGGCGCCGAGGCCCTCGAAATGGCCAAAGACTCTCTTCCTGACATCCTCATCTCTGACATTCTCATGCCGGAAATGGACGGCTTCAAACTCTGCCACGAAATCAAGAAGAACAAAAAACTGAGAAAAACAGCATTTATTTTTTATACTGCCCATTATACGGACCCTGAGGACGAGAAACTGGCCCTTACCATGGGGGCTTCACGATTTATCCTGAAACCCATGGACCCGGAGGAATTTATCAATGTAATAAAAGAGGTAATTGTGGAGCATAATAAGACCGAGCTGCATGTCCCGAGGATGCCCCTTGAAGAAGATGAGGACCTCTTCAGGATGTACAACAGGAGGCTGACCAAAATGCTCGACAAAAAGATCAGTGACCTTGAGACACTGGACAGATCTCTGCGTCAAAAGGAAGATAGCCTGCAGGCCTCCGAAGAAAAGTACCATAAATTGATCGAAACAGCCAATGACGCCATATTTGTCGCAGATGCGGAAACAGGCATTATCCTTGAAGCGAATAAAAAGGCGGGGGAGCTGCTTGATTTGCCGGTTGATAAAATTATAGGCATGCATCAGTCAGGACTCCATCCCATCGAGGAAGCTGAAAGATACAGCAATATATTCAGGGAGCACGTCCATGCTCAGAGGGTAATTTCTGAAAAGCTGCTAATTGTGAACAGGTCAAAACAGAGGGTGCCTGTTGAAATCAGCGCGAGTGTAACAGAAGTGAAAGGCAGACGCATAATCCAGGGAATATTCCGGGACATCTCCGACCGCGTGCAGATGGAACGGAAACTGCAGGATAAGGTCAGAGAACTCGAAAAATTCTATGAAATGGCGGTCGGCCGGGAACTGAAGATGAAGGAGTTAAAAGAAGAGGTAGTCGATCTCAGGTCCCGGCTTTCAAAATGCTCTACGGATAAATTGTAATCAGCATTACGAAACTGAAGGCCCGGCATCCGGGCTCCCTGCCTTCGCAGTGCGCAGGCTCTCCGACCCTGTCCTGCTGTCCGTACCGGAACCGGTCTTAAACCACGATACGATATTCATCAGTTCGGATGACAGCTTCGACAACTCGGTCGTTGACTGCGTGATCTGCGAGAGTGCGTCACGTGACGCCCCGAAATTATCTGAAATACTCTCAACATTGGAAGAGACCTCCTCAATTGCCGCGGACTGCTGCTCGGATGCAGCTGCAATTGAACGCACCTGGTCCAGGCACCTCTCTGAAGCGCCCACAATACGATCAAGAGAATCCTTTGCGTTTCCTGCAAGTTTAACACCTTCTTCAGCCTCGGTCTTGTTCTTTTCCATGCTCTCAACAGACACTTCCGTATCATGCTGGATCTTGTTTATCATCCCTGTAATCTCGTCCGTCGCCTGGGACGTCTTTTCCGCGAGTTTTCTCACCTCATCCGCAACTACCGCAAATCCCCTGCCCTGTTCCCCCGCGCGCGCCGCCTCGATCGCCGCGTTCAGCGCGAGCAGATTTGTCTGTCCGGCTATATCATTAATCACATCTATAATATCACCTATCTTCTGGCTGCTGTCTCCGAGCGCTTCAATGGTCTTTGAAGATGACTCCACATTCCGGGCAATCTTCATCATGCTTGCCACGGTATTTTCGACTACGGATTTCCCCTCCCCTGCAATTGACACCGACTCCTTGGCGGCATCGGACGCGTCCGCTGCATTTTTTGCGACCTCCATTATGGTCTGCGACACCTCTGTGGTTGCAGCTGATCCCTGCTCAAGCTGGCTGGTCTGCTCGCTGATACCCGCGTTCATCTGATCAGTCGCCGCTGAGAGCTCTTCAGCGCTGCTCGCCACGGTAGATGAATGCATGTTTATCTTCTCAACCATATCCTTCAGATTTTCTTTCATTTTTTTCATCGCCGCAAATACCCCGACATCCTTTTTGCCGCCGGAATCCATATTCACTGTCATATCGCCATCTGCTATCCTGGCAGCCAGAGACTCGATTACCGAAGGATCGCTGCCCAGCTGGTTCAGAATGCTCCGTACGATAAAGAGTACAAGCATTAAACTCATTACAATTGAAAATATCGTAATCACAAGACTCGTCGTCTTCCACATGGACAACTTTTTATTTATGACTTCGTCAAGACGGGCGATCGCCTCTGCCATCACAGCATCTGTTCTGTGCACCGTGTCCCTCATTCTGCCTTCCAGTCCGTCATTTGGTGAAAGGCCCTTCTCCCTGTAACCTTCAACAAGCTTCAGAAAGTCTGTTTTATATGCATTCATATACGTCATGATCTTCTGTTTGTCCGCATCGGAAATGTCTTTCGCAGACAACAGGCGGTTTTTCATCTTCTCAAAGTTTTTGCCATACTTGTCCTTATATTTGAGGGACTTTCTCAGCATAAAGTCTTTTTCGTTTCTCCTGAGCATCAGCATGTCCCTCATGATCCTGTCATTATTAAGTTCTTTTAAAAGACCCTCTGCCTTATGCACCGATCCTCTCAATGAACCATTCAGCCCGGACTCCGGATCAAGACCTATTTTCTGCTGGACAGCAACAATAGCATTAAAAGCTGCAATATAGTCCTTTAATATATTGTGCATTTTCCCGGTCTCTTCATTGCCTATATTCTGATCAACGAGCACGGCCTCCAGACTGTGAATATCCTCCATCAAATGCTCATAATTTTTACTGAATTTTCCCTGGTACTTCAGGTCGTTTCTGCTTAAAAAGTCTTTTTCATTTTTTCTCAGCTCAAGAATGTCCCTCTCTATTGATACTGTGAGGACTTTGGCGTTTTTCAGTTTCACTGTCGTTGAAAGCGAGTATCTTGATATCCCGAATATCAGGCTGATTGCCAATATAAAGATACCAGTGATCAGAGCGAGTTTGGTTGTCATTTTAAGGTTTTTCATCATCCCTCC
>JAJRVB010000110.1 GCA_024277515.1 Nitrospirota bacterium
AAATGTAAAAATCAAATACCAAAGATCAAAATTAAGGAGAATTATTTATATTATAAAACCCCTTCCATAATTTTGATTTTTTATTTTTAATATTTGATCTTTTGTTGCCTGCTATTATTACCCATAATTGAATAGTTACAACACGAACAGCCTCAATATGAAGAGGAATTCATTTTCCGGTTAACATTTTCAGCCGGATATTTTATATTAGAGCACCTGATGGTCTGCGGGGGCTGTTAACCCGGCTGTGACTTAAGCAATTTACATATCGATTGCCTCAGTCTGAGACATAACCTTTTTTCTGAAGATGAAAACGATGGCACAATGACAAAAATGAAATACCGGAAATGCATTCTGATTTTTTCTTTCCTGCTGACGCTTATTTTCCTGTTTCGATCAGGGGCGTCATTCGCGGCCCGCATTGATCCTTCATTCAGGTTTTCTACTATAGAGACCGAACACTTTGTGATTCACTTTCATCAGGGACTTGATGATACGGCACGCAAAGCGGCTTCTCTTTCTGAAGGTATGCATGCCAGATTATCGCCCGTCTTTCAATGGAAGCCGGCCGAAAAAACCCGGATCGTGTTAATGGATAATATGGATTTTGCAAATGGTATGGCAACGGTCCTGCCTTATAATGCAATGTATATATTTGTTGTGCCCCCGTTTCCGGATATGACGATCGGGGAGTATGATGACTGGCTTGAGCTTGTCCTGCTGCATGAGTATGTACATATCCTTACGATGGATCCTGCGAGCGGTTATTCCGGCATAATGAGAAAGATTTTCGGAAAGCCCCTGCCGGGGTCTGATCCCCTCTCTTTCCTCCTCTTTCTGACGGCTGCCCCGCCGAACGTCTTTCTCCCTGACTGGTGGACTGAAGGCATTTCAACATGGGCTGAAACGGAATTCAGCGATTCCGGAAGGGGGCGCAGTTCTTATGTTGAGATGATTTTCAGGATGTCCGTCCTGGAAGACACGCTCCCGTCCGTGGATCAGCTTAACGGTGATCTGCCGTACTGGCCGTCCGGCAATATTCCGTATATCTACGGAATGCTTCTGCAACAATACATAGCCGGGACAAAGGGGAAGGATACACCCGGGGCGCTGAGTATTGCTCACTCCGGAAGATTGCCGTTCCTGATAACGGCCCCTGCTGAAAGAATGACCGGGTTTAATTATACTGAACTCTACCGCAGTATGGTAAGTGAACTCAAGAGCAGACAAATGGAGAAGATAACACTCCTTGAAACAAAGCCGCTGACAGCCTACAGCCGGATTCCGGTCAGGGGTGAGCGGGTGACCAATCCGCGCCTTTCTCCGGATGGACGCTATCTTGCCGTGAACAGGCGGGACCCCCACTTTCATGAAGAGATCGTGGTGCTTGATGCCGTGACGTTCGAGGAGATTGCAACCGTGAGAAGGTTTCCATCGGACCATAGTCTCGCATGGTCGCGCGACAGCAGGCGTATCTATTTTACTCAGGCTGAAGTGAGAAACAGCTATAACTTTTACCAGGATATTTTTTCGTACAGCCTGGATGACCGGTCGGCAGAGAGCATGACAAGGGACATACGGGCAAAGGATGTGGACGCGTCGCCCGACGGTAAACGGCTCGCGTTTGTAAAGGTAGCAACGGAGCGGCAGAATATCGCCCTGCTCGATATTACATCCGGCAGGGTGGAGATTGTTACCGACCTGAAGGGGGAGGCCCTCTCGTCTCCCGGATGGTCGCCTGACGGGAAATATATCGTATTTTCAAAGCGTATCGATTCCGGTCAGACCTCCATTGAACTGCTCGATATTGAATCCCGGAAAACAGAGAGCCTCATTGTCTCCGGCTATGACAATCTGTATCCTGAATGGTCTCCTGACGGCAGGTACATTATTTATTCATCTGACAGGACAGGGGTATACAATCTCTTTGCGTATTCCCTTGAAGACAGGGATATTTATCAGGTTTCGCATGTCATGGGAGGCGCGTTTCAGCCTGAAGCGGCAGGAGACAGAGGCAGACTGCTATATACTGGCTATAGTGCAAAGGGATTTTACATTGCGGAAATGCCCCTTGACCCTTCGCAATGGTCATCTACCCTGAGCCCGAGGATCGAGCCGTCCTGGAAGAGTCCCGAAACAGGGCAGGAGACTTCTGATGTCCCGGATGTCAGTGACGACACTCCTCCCCCTCTCATTACGGAAAAGGAGAAATACTGTCCGCTCAAGACAGTGCTGCCGAAGTTCTGGCTGCCTTCGCTGACATTCGATCATGACGGGGCCGTCTTTGGCGCATTCACGGCAGGGCAGGATGTGCTTGGCTATCATTCATATATCCTTGAGGGAGGGTTTGGAGTCAGCGGCCATGGTTATTATAATGTTTCGTATGTTTATGACAGGTGGCAGCCGACCCTGTTTCTGAATGCCTATTCTCAGCCTGTCCTTTATTCAGAGTTTTTCGATGATGAGGAAAGTTACTATGAAAAGCGGGACGGACTCAGGGCCGGGGTCATTGTCCCCATTATCAGGATGAGCAATCTTGAGACGCAATACAATATCATCGCCGGGTACAGTTATGTCAGGTTGAAACATCTTACGGAGATTGACGGCAGGACCGTTGACGGGCTTGAAGTGTATGAGGGAAGAAGAGACAATATATTTGCGGGATTTCTTTATTCCGGTGCGCTCAGGTATCCCTATTCAATCAGCAGGGAAGAGGGCAGAAACCTCTCCCTGATATACAGGAAATATACAGAGGGATTCGATCAGAAGGAATACTCCCTGGGCTATGAAGAGTTTATCAGGATCAGACCGGGGAAGCATGATGTCGTCTATGTCAGTATTGACGGGGCCGCTTCATACGGTGAGCAGGTTGCGCAGCAGGCTTATCATATCGGCGGGATCCCGTCTTATTTCAATACATATTCAATCCGGGGATTTTCATCCGGTTTTGAAACGGGAAAGTATGTGCTGACCGGGACCCTTGAGTACAGGTTCCCCCTGAAATACATACTGAGGGGGTGGAACACTAAACCGTTCTTTTTTGACAGGCTGCACCTTGCCGTTTTTGCGGACGGAGGGAATGTATGGGGGAACAATGAGGGATTCCGTCTGGGTGATTTTTCAGTCGG
>JAJRVB010000111.1 GCA_024277515.1 Nitrospirota bacterium
ACCCGGGGAACAGCATGCTCCCTTCATGAAAGAAAGAGGTCCAGTATGTTTAAAAAATGGAGCCATAATGAAAATGGGGATGATTTTGTGAGCAATGACCTTCACCATATGGAAGCAGACCAGGCTGAGAAGGCCGGCAGTCCCAGGACAGTGAAAACAAAAAATACCATATTAAAGGGAAATAAACTTATTGGAAATATCAGCGTATCATGCGATCTGGAGCTGAGCGGTGAAATTGAGGGTGACATTACTTCTGAACAGGATTCTCGCATTGTAATCAAGGGGACCTGCAACGGGAATATCAGTACAAGAGAAGGAAGCGTTGATATTGAAGGCCACCTGAAAGGCGGAAATATTACCGCCGGCAGCAACATAAACATCTCCGGCACATGTGACGGAGGAGAAGTGAAGGCCGGGGGCCGGATCACCGTAAACGGAGCCTTTAACGGGAAGCTGGAGGCGGGTGAAATTGAGATCGGGCCGAATGCACGCGGTACGGGAGAGATTTTTTATAAAGACTATATTTCCATAGCAAAAGGGGCGGACATTGAAGGACAGATATGCAGGCTCCCGGCTGAACTAAAGCTGATAAAGAATGCGCCCGAATCTAAACCGGCAAAGGCAGAGCTCCCCCCGAAGAAAGCGAGCGGGTCATAATCCCTGCGGCTTCATGATCCCCACCAGTAGCGGACATCACCCACATCGATATGTACAAATTTGTGACGGGGATAGTAGCCAACCCCGCCCCTCCTGAATGACATGGCCGCGCGTCTGACGTCCTTGAGGCGGTATCCGGGCAGATTCAGATCTACGGCCTTGCCGTACATATGAAGACTGTTCCGTGAAACCTGCTTGTTTCTTTTTCTCAGGAGCGCGTTTGACCTCGGGGTGCGGTATCCGGACATGATGTGAAAGGGTTTTTTGCTCTCCAGTTTTTTCTGAACGTGATATAACAGGTCCAGAAGGTCCGTGTTTATAACCTTCACCTTCCCTGTGCGATGGTCCCTGAACAGGTGGTTGATCTTTGATAACTCCTCCGGCACATACAGTCCGTCGATCCAGTAGACTGTTTCAAGATGCTCATGCGTAAAGGCATTATAAAAGAGGAGTTTCTTCTCGGGGTCCCGGTCCCTGACGGATGCAAGGATTTTCCCTGGAATACATACAGCCGCTGCAGTGAGCAGTCCCGTATGGAGGAACTGCCTCCGGCTCATTGTACCACGATATGCATGGCCGTCTATATTGTCCAGCGAATTCAAGAAGTTACCTCTGGTTCCAATTTTAGAGAGATAATTATAGCATGTAGAATTGATATTGATCAATTAAGAATTTTAAATGCAGATATTACAGTAACTATTCAGTTACGGGTAATAATAGCAATCAAGCAAAGATAAAATATTAAAAATGAAAAATCAAAATTATGGAATGGGTTTTATAATATAAATAAATCTCCTTCAATATGTTGAAATTATTAAGTAGCACACAATGTGTGGTATGAGTTATAATGATATATGGGTATTGTTACAAAAAGAGTAAAGAACAGATCGTATGCCTATCTTGTCACCCGGGAAGGCAGGAGAGTGGTCCATAGATACCTCGGGCCTGCGGGTGATCCCACGGTAGAGAAAATGATAATAAATCAAAAAGAGACGACTGCTGTGCCGGAACGCTTCGGGACTCTCTTCTGGGATACGGACCTTAAAAACATCCATATAAAAAGAAATGCCGGATACATTATTGAGAGGGTGCTTGAATTCGGTAATCTTGATGCCCTTAATTGGCTGCAACGAGTATATACTGTTCAGAACATCCTTGATGTGCTAAGTACGAGAAGGGGCATCAGTGACAAGTCGCGCGTTTTCTGGAAACTCTGGTTTGGAGTAGATTATGCATAAAGAGTGTCTTTCCGGGCAGGGCTGGAAAGTCCTGGAAAGCCTGAAGGAAGTTTTTTCAAGGCATAAGTCGGTACTGGCAGGCGGAACTGCCCTGGCCCTCCAGCTCGGGCACAGAATATCTTATGACCTCGATTTTTTCACTACTCAGGATTTCCAGACAGAATCAGTCATTTCTGATATCAGGAGCACTGGAAGTGCATTTCAGATTATCACGGCAGAGGAAGGGACTTTAATTGCAGAAGTTGGAGGGATAAAAATATCATTACTAAAATATGATTATGGCTTTTTAGAAAAGCCGATTATTTATAAAAAGGTCCGAATTGCCGGGCTGCTTGATATAGCATCGATGAAGGTTATCGCTATTAGCCAGCGGGGAACCAAAAGGGACTTTGTCGACCTTTTTGTCATTTTACAGGGCATCCCTTTTCACAAAATAGCAGGCCATATGACGAGGCGTTTTGGCAGGGAAAGAATTAACCCTGTGCATATAGGCAAATCCCTGGTCTACTTCCCGGATGCGGACTCTGATCCGGAACCGGCTTATATAAAAAAAAGAAATATGGACTGGGAGAAGATTAAAAGTTTTTTCAGGGGGCATGTCAGACAATTTGTACTTGATCTGGAAATGGCAAACAGGGAACCTTAAGGCGATCAATTCCATATTATTAAAGGGGAAAATATAGTAAAGTAGAAAGAAGGCGGAGTTTTTTATTATCGTACAGACAGAGGAAATGAAAAAGATAAAAAAGATAGTGAATGATGAGCTCTTTGAGTGGATGCGCAATATAAGAAGGACAATCCACCAGTGGCCGGAGCTCGCATTCAG
>JAJRVB010000112.1 GCA_024277515.1 Nitrospirota bacterium
CAGTATATACTCGGCTGCACGGAATTTCTCGGCCTGAAGATCATGGTCGGGAAAGGGGTGCTCATCCCCAGGCCGGAAACAGAATTGATGGCGGAATCTGCGATACAAAAAGTGAGAAGTCAGGATAAAGACAGTAGTCAGGGGTTACGGACAACGGACAACGGGCCACGGGCCACGATCCTCGATCTCTGCACCGGCAGCGGTTGTCTGGCGCTTGCTTTGGCAAGAGAATTCCCGGAGGCGATGGTAATCGGCACAGACATATCTGGAGAGGCATTAACCTATGCAAAGAAAAATGCCCGGGTAAACGATCTGAAGAATGTCCTGTTTCTTCGGGGGTATCTGTTTGATATGCTCAGGCCCGGACAACTGTTTGATTTTATTATTTCAAACCCTCCGTATATCCGCTCAGCTGATATCAATGGCCTCCAGCCGGAGATAAGGGATTGGGAGCCGGTAAACGCCCTGGACGGAGGAGCTGACGGCACGGATTTTTACAGAAAAATCATTGAACAGGCAGGGAAGTTTCTTAAAGACAATGGTATACTCATGTTCGAGCTTGGGTACGGGTGTGCAGACGCGGTTGACGGGATGCTTAAACAGGCGGGGTTTGCGCGGATCGGGATTGAAAATGACCTGGCAGGGATAAAGCGGATCATATCTGCCCGAAAAAAAGCAGATATTGCTCAATCAAATAATTAACTCGATAACTTATTGAAATAATATGCAAAACACTTTGAATAAAAACATACACGCTCGGATTGGTTGGTATTGCATCTAATGTATCGAAAATTATTTGCTTTCACAACACCTGCTTTTTTCTTGTTGCATTATTTGGGTTAAAGACAAATGGACAAGTTAGAGATTGAGGGAGGGGTCAGGCTTTGCGGGGAGGTGAGTGTAAGCGGGGCGAAAAACGCGGCGCTTCCCGTTATGGCGGCTTCCATTCTCGGGCCGGGAGAAAATATTATCTCGAATGTCCCCCGTCTGAGAGACATTTCAACCATGGGAAAACTCCTGGCGCATCTGGGCATGGGTTATCATCAGGAGGGGAATGAAGTGACGCTCCAGTCAAAAGATATAACGTCAATTGAGGCCCCGTATGATTATGTAAAGACCATGCGCGCCTCTGTGCTTGTGCTCGGCCCGCTTCTCGCAAGGGCAGGGGAGGCAAAGGTATCTCTTCCCGGGGGCTGCGCGATCGGGGCGAGACCCATAAACCTGCATATCATGGGCCTCGAGAAAATGGGAGCTGAAATTACATTGACAGAGGGCTATATACATGCGCGGTCAAAGAAACTGAAAGGCGCTGTTGTCTATTTTGACATCCCTACTGTCACCGGCACGGAGAACCTGATGATGGCGGCGACCCTTGCAGATGGAGAGACCGTACTCGGAAACGCAGCCTGCGAACCGGAAGTGGTTGATCTTGCAGACGCCCTGATATCCATGGGGGCCGACATACAGGGAGCCGGTACGAGTACGATCAGGATAAAGGGGGTATCTTCGCTCAAACCATTGCGCTACAGGATAATTCCTGACAGGATAGAGACCGGGACCTTTATATGCGCGGCAGCCATAACAGGGGGAGAGGTCCGGATCGTCAATTGCGACGAGGGACTCATTGAAGCCATTATAAGTAAACTCGGAGAGACGGGTGCGGAGATCAGGCATGACAGTGACAGTCTGTATGTGAAGTGCCCGTCATGTCTGAAATCGGAAGATATAAAGACCATGCCATACCCTGGTTTCCCGACCGATATGCAGGCCCAGTTTATGGCCCTTATGACGGTCGCTGAAGGGACCAGTCTGATCACCGAGAATATATTTGAAAACAGATTTATGCATGTTGCCGAGATGAGAAGAATGGGAGCCAATATACGGGTAGAAGGCGCGACAGCTACGGTAAAGGGCGTAAAAACTTTAAAGGGCGCGCCTGTAATGGCAACAGACCTGCGCGCAAGCGCGTCACTTGTCATAGCAGCGCTCGCAGCACAGGGCACGACTGTTATAGACCGGGTTTACCATATTGACCGCGGTTATCAGGGGATAGAGGAAAAACTCAGGCTCCTCGGTGCAAGGGTAAGGAGAGTGAGTTTATAAACTTGTTTTTTAAGAGTATTTTTGCTATTTTTAATAGGTTTTATAAAAGGCAATTAATGAATTTTGTTGCAGTATATAAGCGATTCAGTTAATGAAGGTGTATTAAGGTGGTAAACGGACTTAAAGTGCCAAAAGAAAAGCTGGCCGATTTCTGCCGGCGCTGGAAAATTACCGAGTTTGCGCTGTTTGGGTCTGTGGTGCGCGAAGATTTCAGCGCTGAAAGTGATATTGATGTGCTTGTGACATTTGCACCTGATGCATGCTGGGACCTCCTCGACCATGTTGACATGCAGGATGAATTAAGCATTATATTTGCCCGTAATGTCGATCTTGTAAGCAGGCGTGGAATTGAACGGAGCCGCAATCACATTCGCCGCAAAGAGATACTGGAATCGGCAGAGGTAATCTATGCCGCAGCGTGACCTCAGTTATCTCACTGACATTGTCCAGGCGGGAAAACAGATAAGTGAATTTATTCATGGTGTTGATAAGGAACACTTTGAAAATAGTTCATTGATTCAGTCTGCTGTTGTCCGGCAGATTGAGATAATCGGTGAAGCGACGAAGCGCCTCTCTGAAAAGTTGAGATCGGACCATCCTGAAATACCGTGGAAGAAGATAGCAGGGATGCATGATATTCTTATTCACGCGTATGATCATGTGGATATTGATGAAGTATGGAATGCTGTAGACACCTCAATCCCTGACCTCATAAAACAGATTGAAATGATTATTCCTTAGAATTTCATGAAAATAATAACAGAAGATAAGATTGCGGCATTTTTATCAAGACTTAAAAAGAGGTCCTCCATCTCTGTGCAGGAGGATGATATTCAGAGGCGTGTACGGAAAATCATACTGGACGTGCAGAGGCAGGGAGACAGGGCAGTCAGGAAATATACGGAAAAATTCGATGGAGTAGAAATCAGCCTCCTTGCCGTCAGCAGGAGAGAAATTCAGGCAGCAGCCAAAAAGGCGGACAGTGCATTTATTAAAGCCCTCAAACTCTCAGCCAAAAGGATCAGGGCATTCCACAAACACCAGAAAGAAAAATCATGGAAAGTCTCTGGTGACGGCATCACGCTCGGCCAGATCATACGGCCGCTTGAGAGGGTGGGTGTATACGTGCCGGGGGGGAAGGCAGCATACCCTTCAACCGTGCTGATGAATGTGATCCCTGCACAGGTTGCCGGGGTGACTGAAATTGCACTCTGTGTGCCGGCTCCGGACGGCAGGATAAATCCGTATGTTGCCGCGGCAGTCGACCTGCTCGGGGTGAGAGAGGTTTACAGGATCGGAGGCGCACAGGCAGTGGCTGCGCTTGCATATGGCACGGAAACAATCCGCCGCGTGGACAAAATTGTGGGCCCCGGTAATATATACGTTGCTGTTGCAAAGAAGATAGTCTTTGGTGAGGTGGGGATAGATATGATAGCCGGACCGAGCGAGATACTTATTATAGGTGACAGGACCGCAGACCCTGCGTTCATAGCAGCGGACATGCTAAGTCAGGCTGAACATGATGAAATGGCCTCATCAGTGCTGATTACCGACTCATTGAAGCTTGCAGAGTCTGTCAGTGCGGAGATCGATGCACGCGTCAGGCAGCTCAGGAGAAAAGGCATAGCAAAAAAATCGCTTGCAAAGTACGGCGCAATCATTATTGCCCGGAACCTCGACAGGGCTCTGGACATAGCAAATCAGATAGCGCCTGAACACCTGGAAATCATGACCGCTTCACCGGCAGCCATGCTGCCCCGGATAAAAAATGCAGGGGCGGTCTTTCTCGGCAAATGGACACCTGAACCTCTCGGAGATTATGCGGCAGGACCTAACCACACCCTCCCGACCGGCGGCACCGCGCGCTTTTCTTCTCCCCTCGGGGTGTATGACTTTATAAAGCGCACGAGCCTCCTGCATGCTTCAAGGTCCGGGTTTACGCGGCTTGCAGGATCTGTCGAGATATTTGCAGACCTGGAGGGGCTTGAGGCCCACGGGGACTCGGTGAGGGTGAGGCTGAAGAAGCAGCCCTGATTTGATATTTGAATAATTCCGGGTCTGTTTGTATTATAGGACAGAAATATTGATGATAACCATGCAGCATAAAGGGGAATAAGTTAAAGAATGAAAAAGGTATTGAAACTCGGTCTTCCAAAGGGGAGCCTTCAGGAATCAACACTGAAACTGTTTAAAAAGGCGGGATACAATGTAACCGTAGGCTCCCGCTCATACTATCCGGATTTTGACGATATTGAGATACAGGCAATGCTCATCAGGGCACAGGAAATGGCGAAATATGTTGACGACGGTGTGCTCGATGCCGGATTAACAGGCAAAGACTGGATACTTGAACAGGGCGCGGACGTGCATGAAGTTGCCGAGCTTAATTACGCAAAGGGCGGTCTGAGGCCGGTCAAGTGGGTCGTTGCGGTCCCCATGGATTCAAAAATTAAATCCGTAAAGGGCCTGAACGGCAAGCGTATCGCGACGGAGCTCGTGGGTTTTACAAAGAAATATCTCAAGTCAAAAGGGATCAGGGCTGATGTGGATTTTTCCTGGGGCGCGACAGAGGTGAAGCCGCCATATCTTGCCGATGCGATTGTGGAGCTTACGGAAACGGGGTCCTCTTTGAAGGCAAATAATCTCAGGATAATTGATACCATCCTTGAATCAAGCACACGCTTCATATCAAACAAAAAGGCGTGGAAGGACAGATGGAAGCGGCGGAAGATGGAAAATATCGTCCTCCTCCTGCATGGGGCGCTGGCTGCTGAGGAAAAGGTGGGCCTTAAAATGAATCTGCCTGAAAAGTCCCTCAAGAGGGTGATGAGTCTGCTTTCATCCCTGCACTCGCCAACACTGTCTCAGCTTTCGGACACGGGATGGTTTGCGGTTGAAGTTGTGATTGCCGAGAAGACGGTGAGGGACATTATCCCGAAGCTGAAATCCGTGGGGGCCGAGGGCATTATCGAATATCCGCTGAACAAGGTAATACCTTGAAATGAATGTCAAATGTCAACACTCCAATGCCAAATGAAACCTTAATGTCAAATGACAAGAAGATACAACTTTGACATTATCATTCAGGTCCGAATGAAATAATTTACAGGGGAATACAGCGTGCGTGTTGTATTTGTTTCCATTGCCGTACTCATACTTTTTTTTCTCTTCATCCGGTTTATTGAACAGCGAAGCCTTTATTTTCCATTGCGCGGCATTGATGCAACCCCCCGGGAGATCGGACTGGATTACGAAGAGATATTTGTGATGACTCAGGATGGAGTGCGCATTGCGGGCTGGTTTGTGCCTGCTGAATCTCCACGGGCCACACTGCTTCTCAGCCACGGCAATGGCGGAAACATAAGCCACCGTCTCGATAAGATCAGGATGCTCCACAGCCTTCGCCTGAATGTCCTTGTCTATGACTACCGGGGATACGGAATGAGCCGGGGCAAGCCTTCTGAAGACGGGCTGTACCTCGATGCGGATGCAGTTTACAGTTACCTGGTTGATGAAAAGAAGATACCTCCTCGCAGCATTGTCGGTTACGGGGAATCTCTGGGCGGGGCGGTCACGATTGATCTTGCGGCAAAACAGGAGATGGGGGGAATCATTATAGAGGGCAGCTTTTCCTCTGTGCGGGACATGGCAAAGCGGATCTTCCCGTTTGTCCCCGGATTTGTGTATAAGACGACATTTAACTCATTCGAAAAGATAAAAAATATGAAATTGCCGAAACTGCATTTTCACAGCATGAGCGATGAGGTTGTACCGTTTGAAATCGGCAGGAAGCTGTTTGACAATGCCCCGGAACCAAAGGAATTTGTCAAACTCCAGGGCGGGCATAATGACTCCTTTATTATTTCAAACGACCTGTACCTGTCAAGCATAGATGCCTTTATAAAAACTAAAATAACCCCTTGATGATGTCTTTGAGCGGTTCCAGCTGCTTCTTTTTTTCTTCGTCATCTTCATCATCGATCAGTTTGTCGATGTACTTGTCAGCCTCTTTACCAATGATCTGCATTCCCGCCTTTTCGATGTCCACCATGTATAACGGCTCCTCAAACGTACCGGTAACAATCAATGGGACCGTACCCCAGCCGTCTTCGCTTTTTATATATTTGGCGATCTTTGAGCTCATCGCCTTGTCCGTGAGACGGGGAGAAAGCCTCAGTTC
>JAJRVB010000113.1 GCA_024277515.1 Nitrospirota bacterium
AGTCACCCTGCCTTCATATTCCTTGGCAAGCTCCTCAACAACCGGAGCTATTATTTTGCAGGGACCACACCATGTTGCCCAGAAATCAACCATTACCAGACCCCCGGACTCTATTACAACAGAATCAAAGGTGTCATTCGTGACACTCGTAACTCCTTCTGACATATTAAACAACCTCCTATATATAATGTATGTACCCTTTTAAAGATGAGTAAATTATATTTGTTATGATCTGTCTTTGTCAATTTTTCTTCAACCATCGAAAATTTCATGCAAAATATATATACACATCGCGCTATTTGTCATTCATGTCGTAATGTATGTTAAAATCTGTGCGTCATTTATGTGATTACAATAAAATCGACAGACGGAGGCATTCAGATGGCAAACATATCGAGCCGTGAAGATCAACCTGTCCCAGGGATAAATTATTCGGAGATCCGCATCCCGGATGAACACTATCTCGGCACAGGAGAATTCAGTACCATGCTTGAGGCCGGCGCACTGGCCAGGATCAACCCGATCATAAGCAATATCATGAATGATCCGTACTTCCTGATGATCGTGACCATTAACCTCGGGATCGATCAGGTGACCGTCCTTCTCGGCAAGACCCACGATGAAGGGCCCATCTCCAGGAAGGTCTTTGATATCCCGAAAGATATCAAGGTAGAAGACGCGCATGACTTCACCGTATGCTTCAGGGAGTGGGACATCAGTGAGATAAAGCTAAACGGTGAAAGTCTGAAGCAGGCGGAGTAAGGTACGCTTTGCCCGGGTTACTTCCGCAAGATCGCTGAACCGGGCAAAAGAAACTGTCATACTATTACATCTTATAGTGGCATTATGCCACTATGCCAAGAAGTATCTTGCAGGGTTTTGTCTGATTGGCTTTGGGCCGGAGCGTTTCGCTGCTCTCTAACGCCTTTTCCAGTAATGATTGCTCCTGCATCTCTTTTGAGGGGGGTTCTGTCTCCACTTATTTTGAGTGGTGACACGTATTGAGTCCGCCCCTTGAAATGTTGTGTCACCAACGGTCCCGCTGATTGTTACCGCTACTTCATCACCTTCAGGAAGTATATTTATCACCTCACTTCTTTTGAATTTTGTCACCAGTTCCTGAATACCATCCCAATCGTGATCAGCGATGCGGTAATGACCCTGTACAGCAGGCACTTCCCCTTCCAGCATGATTGAGGACCTGTCAATGTCTCTCACATCATATCCCTCAGGGAGTTCTATATAAACCGTAACCCATCTGCCTTTGCTCAACTTATTGAGGGTACGGGGTCTGAAGTCGATTGTGGCAGTTATGCTCTCTACAGGAAGATGGACGGAAAATGTTCCCATATCCGACCATGCGCCATACCGGTCACCGTCATAAGCCCTTGCCCTCCACTGATATGTCATCCCGTCGAAAAGCGGATCAGGGACAGTAATGGCTGTAATACCGGAAACATCCTCAATAATTCCAGTTATTGATTGTATTAATGTCCCGCCGGAATATATCTCAAAGTCATAAACAAGATTGTCACTGTCAGGATCATCTGCGTTTACCACCGCAAGCAAAGGGGTCAGGGTCTCAATGCTGCTCCCGTCAGCCGGTGCATTCAGCAGCGGCGCCCCCGGCGCATCATTTGCGGTATTCAGCATAAAGGATGCTGGGAGCATCCAGTCACTATGAAACTCTCCGTCAAAAGAGCGTGCCTTCCAGTAATAGATCTCATTCTCGACCAGTACCGCTGGAACAATCCATGACGTTATCTGAGAGGTCTCAACGATCCCGTTTGCACCGGATACGAGGACTGACATGGCTTCATCACCGTAAACCTCAAACTCATAAGTCAGATTGTCATTATCCAGATCCAGGGAATTATGGACCGAAAGCGCCGGATTGAAAACATTGGCTGCTCCTCCATCAGACGGATTGGCAAGAACAGGCGCTGTCGGGGGATCGTTTACAGTATTTACAAAGAAGTTCACTACAGCCGACCATGGACTGTTGATCATACCGTCACTTGCGTTAACACGCAGATAGTAAGTTGTGTTGTCTGAAAGACCTGAGACACTCCATATGGTCCCGGCATTTTCTTCAGGAATGTTTTCGGAGGTCATCAGTCCCGGAGAGTCAAAAGTTATTGCCGTGTCGGTCTCAAACTGATAAAACAGGGGATCAAAGTCCGGGTCGTAAGCGCCGTCCGCAATAACGTCAGTGTTCAGGCCCGGCATCTCGCTGCCGTCAAGAGGTGCAACGATGTGAGGGGCCGCAGGTGCATCATTTGCTGTGTTGACAAAGAAACCCGCAGTAATCATCCATGGGCCTTCATCGAGCCAGTCATCAGCCTGCGCCCTCCAGTAATAGACCGTATTTTCAATGAGCGCTACATTGACCTGCCATGAAGTCGTACCGTCTCCTTCTGCAATACCGGTCTCAGAGGCAGCAATTATTGTGAAGTCAATATCCAGGGCTACCTCAAAATTATATGTCAGGACCGAACTGTCAGGATTAGAGGCATTGTTTATTGAAAGAACCGGAGTCAGACTGTCTGCTTCTGATCCATCAACCGGACCGGACAATATCGGCGCATCGGGCAAATCGTTATGCACATTTACCCTGAAAGCGGCAGGCGGCATCCAGTCACCGTAAAGCAGTCCGTCAAAGGCCCTGACACGCCATACATACATCTGATTTTCTTCAAGCTCAAAAGGCACACTCCAGGAAG
>JAJRVB010000114.1 GCA_024277515.1 Nitrospirota bacterium
AGCTCTCGCCGTTGCGGTCGGTGCATGGCTGTTTTTCCTCTGGTCCGTGAGGAGCGGTCAGTATGATGACGTGGAAGGGCCCAAATACAGGATGCTTGATGATGAGGAAGAAGAATAGAGATTCTATATCCGGGTTACGGATTTTGTATTTTAAGATAACAGCACTATACTATACCTAAGAACGGCTATCAGCCACGGATTTGCACAGATTAACGACGATTTTCTATCAGTGTTTATCTGTGGCCATATGCTTTTTATAGGTTAAGGGAGGTATGGTCTGTCTTTATGGTTTGCAGCAGCTACAAATCTTGCGTATAATTAAATGTTTTTTTGACTATTTCTTCCACACTGCTTTCTTCCAGGCCGAGTTCTTCCACACATTTCTTTACAAGGAATTTTGTATCATCGATTGTGTCGTTGTCCTTAAGGTATGAAGCGAGTCGTACGGCACGACCTGCGCCAACAGTATCCCCGGTCCCATGGTGCCCGGATATTGCCTTAATAATGTACTCCGGCATCTCCCACTTTTCCGCCATCAGGGCGCCAACGGATTGATGATCGAAACCAAAGGCGTCCCTTTCGAGAGCATCCAGACCAAGACCTTCTTCTGCATTCCATCGATCAAGGACTGCACAATATTCTTCTTTTTTAATGCCGGCTATGAATGGAACAGCCATGTCCTGCAGCAGTCCCGCAGAAAACGCCTCTGCTTTTGTTGCAGGGTCTGTATGCTCAGCAAGCAGTCTCGCAAGAGCAGCACGTCTGTTTGAAGCGCCCCAGAACTGCTTTATATCAAAACACCGGATTTTGAGATCAGGCATTACATCTTTAATGGCTACTGTCAGAATGAGGGATTCAAGTCGTGAAGCGCCTAACAGGTTGACGGCATGCTGGATATTATTGACCTTTGCGACAAAACCGAAAGCTGCTGAATTAACCGTCCTCAATATCCTGACATGGATCCCCGGATCACTCTGGAGCTGAACGGAAATCTCATCAATAGACGATTAAGGGTCCCTGAGCATGCTCAACACATTCATGACTGTCGAAGGAAAACTGGGCAGTTCATAATTGCCGAGCAGTGACTCAAGTTCTTTGTTACTCTCTTTTTTATCTTTCCTCAAAAATTTAAACATGACGTATTTTTTAATCCGCCCTTCGGGCAATTTTGTTGCTGAATATGGATAACAGTCCACCCAGCATGATATACCCTGCCATGACCTCCAGCATTGCCGTGATTTGCCCTGCAGCGGATGTCGGCACGATGTCGCCATATCCGAGTGTGGTAAGAGTAACAACACTATAATATAGAGGTGAAAGAAATGTCGGATGATCGCCGTAATCAACCCCTACAAGTGAATAGATCCAGGCAAACAGGCCGGCCAGTATTATGATCCAGAGACACCACCGGGTGATACTCCGTCCGCAATCGCTTGTAATCCACCATAGATGATACAGTATCCTGGATGTCCGGCTGCTATTCCGGAATTCCTTGAGATAATTCTGATCGCTGATGAATCTGCGCATTTGATATGCCCCGGCAAAATTAATGTCCCTCATGTCTACGCCGATCCACTGCGCCTTCTCATAATCTTTAATCAGACGGATTCGGGAACGCTGCATGTCAGCATTATGAAAGATTGCTCCGTTCACATTGCAGAGGGAGAGGTCAGCCTCTCTCAGGTCAGCTTCTGTGAGATCTGCCTTTGAAAGGTTTGCTTCCCTTAATCGTGCATTTTGCATCCGTGCACAGCGCAGGTCTGTGCCTTCCATTTCCGCTTTAGTGAGTGTTGCGCCCTGAAGATTGGCATTAAAGAGACGGGTCTTGTGCAGGCATGCCATTCCGAGTCCGCATTGCGGGGCCTCTACGTCTTCCATGCCGGCTGCTGTAAGGTCCGCGCCGGTAAGGTCTGCGCCGGTAAGGTTTGCCCTGGTGAGCTGCGCAGCATGCAGCTTTGCCTTGAACAACCGGGCCCCTGACAGATTGACATCCGTCAAATTTGCCATGGAAAGGTCTGCCATTGACAGATCCGCCCCGCTAAGGTCTTCACCTGCGAGAGAAACCCCCCGCAGGTCGAGCGAGCCTGCCCGTCCTTCCTTGATGAGTTGTACTATTTCCTTTTTGGCTATGGTAGTTTCTGATTGTAACACTGTATCTGACATTGTGATATATTGCAGATGACCCGATATGATCATCATACGTGTCAATGCTACATATTGTTTCGGCGTAATTGTACCCGGACTTGAATGTGAAGCGGAATAATATCTGATCGATGAACGGAAACACCCCTATGTAGTACTTTGAGGTACGCTGGATCTGCCCGGCCTATAGAGATAATACATAAAAAAAGGTGTCTCAATCGCTGAGACACCTTTTGATATAACTCTTAATTTTTAAGATGTTAAGCTTTTTTGCGGAAACGCCTGTATCCCATTGTTGCTGCGCCGATTATGAAAAGCGTTGAACTCACCGGCTCCGGGACTACAGAAGGAGTAAAGCCGACCCCAAACGGCTGTTGATTGGCGGTATTATCGGTATATACCTCAAAGGTAACTGTCTCACCACTATATACCGGGTTGGAATAATAATAAAGGTCCATATTTTTTGTGCTTTTATTCCATGAATCGAGTGACCCCGGAGTTTTTGTGGGATTGCAATCTGTTCCTGTCTTTGCCCATGAACAGGTGCCGTCCACAAAAGTTACCTGTGAGGAGTAGCCTCCAAAATCAAATAGTGAAAAATGAAAATCTCCCCATGCCACACCGGAATTGTTTGTGACCGTAAGTGAAATATACCCTTTCCATGGATCATTATCATAGTTCTCGACTATTTGTTGATTGAGGTCGGTAAAAGTCAAATCGATATATTCAATATCAGCCTGTGCAGGAACCGCGACCCCCAGGATCAGAATGCTTATTGCACACACAAACAAACTCAGAAAACAGCTCTTTTTCCCTTTTAACATAAATTTCCTCCTGTGAAATATGTAAAATGTTTTAGTGCTTTGTTAATACTGAATACAGTCCTAGAATAATTACAATCTCTTAGGAATAAGGATAATATATATAACAGGTGGAGTCAATTAAAAAATATTTATAGGGGCTATAAATGTTTAATATAGGCGTAGTTGCGCAATTATCCAGCTAAAAGCAGGACTCTTAGGGAAAAGGTGGGAACTTTTAAGTTGTAAGAATCGAGATGCAATATGGATGCCAGTTGCCAGCAATGTTATTGGCTGTTTATTGCTAATCTTATCAGTGAGTTACAGGGGAGTCCGTTTTCAGGTGATGTGACATTGCACACTTCTTTTGTCACACATTTGGGACAACGCCCGGTATTGAAGGAACGGGCCGGA
Source organism: Nitrospirota bacterium (assembly GCA_024277515.1). Lineage (GTDB taxonomy): Bacteria > Nitrospirota > Thermodesulfovibrionia > UBA6902 > UBA6902 > JAJRVB01. The sequence continues at coordinate 3,357 of JAJRVB010000114.1, forward strand.
GTTTCTGCTCCGGCCCGGAAAATTAATAATTCTCGCACATCAGTTCGTAATGTGACTGGGGATGCGCGCATGCAGGGCATTCAGCTGGTGCTTCTTCACCTTCATGTATATAGCCGCAGTTTCTGCATTTCCACTTTACAGTCGAGTCTTTTTTGAATACCTTGCCTTCTGTTACATTAGCAAGCAGTTTTCTGTATCGCTTTTCGTGCTCCTCCTCTACCTCGGCAATCTCTTTAAACAAATCAGCCACTGCCCCAAAACCTTCTTCCCTTGCCGTATTTTCCGCATCTTTGTAAAGCGTTGTCCATTCAAGATGTTCTCCGGCTGCTGATGCTTCAAGGTTGGCTGCTGTATCGCCGATAACTCCGGCCGGGTACGCTGCCGTAATCTCTAACTCTCCGCCTTCCAGAAAATTGAAAAACCTCTTGGCATGCTCTTTTTCATTCTCCGCTGTCTCAAGAAATATGGCCGCAATCTGTTCATAGCCGGCCTTCTTTGCAACAGAAGCAAAATATGTATAGCGGTTCCTTGCCTGTGACTCCCCGGCAAAGCTTGCCAGAAGATTCTTTTCCGTCTCTGTTCCCTTAATTGATTTTCCCAATGTTCATGTCCTCCTCATTTTTATTGTGAAACTTGCACAAAAACATTATATCTGATCCTTTAAATAAAGTGCGAAATGCAAGTGTCCATTCCTTTATTCAACCTTGGTAAAGATATCCTTGCCTGCCTGGCACTGGGGACAGAGCCAGTCATCCGGCAGGTCCTCAAAAGCGGTCCCAGGTTCAATCCCCTGTTCGTAATCTCCTTCTGCCGGGTCATACACATAGCCGCATGGGCATTCATACTTATCCATATTCTTTCTCCTTTTTTTAATAATTATTGTTGCCCCGCCTTTTCCGGGGTGGGGAGTCTTAAAGTACCAAAGACAACTTTATAAATTTACATTTTCTATGTCCGTATTGCTATGATATAAATCATAAGAACTCATTTGCAATAGCTGTATTTTTCTTATTGCATTTTTTGGGTAAAGGAGGAAGCTTGAGTAAAAGGATGCCTGTAATAAAAGAGCTTGAACCAGGGACCTATTTCTGGTGCAGGTGCGGAAGGACGGGGAACCAGCCATACTGTGACGGTTCTCATGAAGGCACACAGATCAGGCCGCTCGAGTTCAGGGTAAAGCAGAAGAAAAAGTTGGCACTCTGCAACTGTCAGAAGACCCGGAATGCGCCCCTCTGCGACGGGACTCACAAAAATATATCGTAACAGGCGCCATAAAAGGCGGCAACTTTTGCTATTACTGTTTTTTTTGAGTACGGTTCAGCCTCATGCTTTCTGATTCATTCCCCGATTAACTCCATTGGTTCGCCGCAGCATACCAGTTCTCCGCCTCCGGCCTTGGTGACGGTTACCTCATTGCCGCAGATATTGCATTTGTAATTTTCCCCTGTCTTTTTAACTCCCATTGCTGCCTCCTTTTCTCCGGTTAAAGTGTCTGGATCCCTTACTCGTGATTTTCAGCCGGTCAATCTTCTTTATCCTTCAACAATGCTGTGTTCACTCCACATGAACCAGTTCCCCGTATCATTCAGAAAATTAAAGGTGTTGGAGAAGATATCATAGTGCTGCTGCTCCTCTTTTACCAGTCTTTCAAACAATCTTTTTTCTTTGTCCGTTTCAGCATCGGATGCAGCCTTCTCATAAAATGCCTTTCCTTCCTTTTCCATCTGCATTGCTATCCTGAAGGCCTCCAGTTCATCTGTCTGCGCTTCTACCTTTGCCATCATCTCATCTTTCATTTCTTCAAATATCGTCTTGATATTTTCTATGGGACTGCTCTCTTTTGTCGTAATATCAATCCCCTTGAAAATCTGAGAAAGCATCTCAAGGTGTCTTTTTTCGTCTTCGGTTACGGAAAGAAACATCTTCTTCCCTACCGGACTGCCTGTCTTGAGCGCAGCCTCTTTATAAAAGCTGATTGCATCCTTTTCCATATTAATGGCCAGTTCTATTGCATTCATGATCTCCTCCGGTTCTCTATTTAAACTGCTTGTGATACTCCTTTACTTTATTGGCAAAATCCTTTGCGAATTCGTAGCAGGCTGATTCATCCTCAAGGGAAGGCTTGTACAGCACCTGTATCCCCGGTTCAACTGTTTCGAGCTTCATTTTCTTAAACTCTTCATAGGCGCCCTTTACCGCGCCGCCGCCCCAGCCGTAACTGCCGAATGCTCCCATTATCCTGTTGGTGGGACGCAGGCCCCTCAGATGAGTGAGAAACTCGGCGACTGATGGAAACATGAGATTGTTCAGGGTAGGGCTCCCGACCAGACATCCACGGGATTTCCAGAATTCCTTTATGGCAACACTCATGGGAGTGGCCCTCAGCTTGATGACCTTGCAATTGACCCCTTCATCCTTGATCCCCTGCATTATAGGAATGGTCATGCGTTCCGTACTGTGCCACATCGTGTCATAAATCAGTGTTACGGCCAGTTCAGACTTGCCGTCCGCAAGGTCGAGATATTTCTGTATAATGCCGCCGGGGTCATCCCGCCATATGACTCCATGGTCCGGGGCTATCATATCGATCTCAAGCCCGAGTTTCTGTACTTCTGCCAATTTTGATTTGATAAGCCTTCCAAAGGGCATGAGGATATTTGCGTAGTAATCCACAACGGCATCATCAAGCTCGTAGCGGGAACTGCTCCTGACGAAGTCGTCATCAAAGCGTGCCGCCGTTGCCAGGTGCTATCCAAAGGCGTCCTGGGATATTAAGAGTTTTACTTCCTTGATGTAGGTCATCATCGAGTCCGGCCAGTGGAGCATCGGGGTCTCGAGAAAAGTGAGGGTATATTTTCCGGTACTAAGTGTGTCCCCGGTTTTGACGATTTTAATATTCCACTTTGAAGTGTCAAAGTGTCTGTCAAGGCCTTTCAATCCTTTGCCGGTAATGTGTATTGTGGCATTCGGACAGAGAGCCATTATGCTGTCCAGGCTGCTTGAATGGTCCGGTTCGATGTGATTTATCACAATATTGACTATCTTTGACGGATCGGTCAGGTTTCTGATGTTTTTTACGGTATGTCTCGAAAAATCCTGTTTTACGGTATCGACCAGTGTGATCTGGTCGTCCATTATAAGATAATTATTGTATGTAGTTCCGCTCGGTGTTACGTATCCATGAAAATCTCTTACCGCCCAGTCGATAGAGCCTACCCAGTAAATGTCCGGTTTGATTTCAACAGACTTCATACTTCCTCCATTTTTCTGATCAGTTATAAAGTGAATAAATTAGTGCTTGTGATTAAGACAATATATACTATTTCAGAAGACCTTTTCAAATTTGTTCCCCGGACTGAGCGGTTCATTTTTAATGATGTTCCGGACTGTTTCATATTTATAAATTATATGAGAACCGCCTGGTCCGGGGATTAATCACTGTTTTTTTCTATTCAAGGGCCTCGTGTACTTTACCTACCAGTTTTGCTGATGGTGTAAGCGTCTTGTCCCCTTTGTCTTTCCACTTTGCCGGGCATCCCTGATTCGTATGCCTGGCCAGATGGAGATTGGCCTTGAATTTTCTCATGAGCTCATCAATATTTCTTCCCATGTTGTAGTAGTTTACCTCTGCATTCAGGAGTGTGCCGTCCGGGCTTATGATAAACGTCCCGCGGAGGGCAAGCCCTGTTTCTTCGTCATACACGCCGAACATTTTCGCAAGGTTCCCTGTGGGATCAGAACCCATGGGGTACTTCACGTTCTCAAGAGATTTTTCATCCCTCTGCCAGGCGAGGTGTACAAACTGTGTGTCAGTGCTGACAGTGACAATTTCCGCGCCCATTTTTTTGAACCTGTCGTACTGCTCTGCCAGAGCAGCGAATTCCGTAGCTCAGACAAACGTAAAATCCGCGGGATAGAAAAAAAGAATAGTCCACTTTTTGTCTTTTTTAAGTGTTTTGAGATTTACTTCACCAAAATCTCCTTTAGACGGATCATATGTCGTTAATTTAAAATCAGGCACTTTTGATCCGACATTACATCCCAGACATTCACATCCATTCGCCATTTTTTCCCTCCTATTCTGTTATATTGATTTCCTTTGTTGTTTCCCACAAGCCATGCAGGTTGCATCTTTCAATGACCCTGAGTGTTGAGGTTGCGTGTTTGCTGTGTCTTTCAAGGGTCAGTGTGATCTCCGGTCTTGTAAACTTTGGTGTGAGCTCGACCCGGGCAAAAAAATTCTCTTTAAAGTAAACCTCGATCCACTGGATGAAATGCCCGTCATCCATCACATGAGGGATTTCTCCAACATTAATGCTGACCTTAAACGGTTCCCCGGCTTTTACCGTGTCAGGGCAATCTATGACAGGTGTATGCTTTTTTTCGAGTTCACTCATGTTTGCCGGGTCACCGGGCCTGTTGAGCCCGCAAAAAAATCCTTTTTCAGTCATGTTATCTTCCTCCTTTTTTTTATGTTATCTTTTTATAAATGTATATCAGGTTTTCCTGCCTGGACACTTCCGGGCATGAGGGAGTTCCAAAAAGATACTCCTTCTAATTACCATTATACATCTATTTTTCTGTTGTGCAATGTTTCTTGCCAAAGATCACTTAATCATATGGGCCGGCACGCGATCTCCTGAGGGTTTAATTGCTGCCAGCGCGTATTTTGCAATTTCTCCGACACGCTTTTTGACCAGCTCCCCCTTTTCATAAAAGAAGACCTGTCCTGTATCTGAAATGAGTTTTTCAAGAACGGCAGCAGCCCCGGATGCGTTTAACTGTCCGGCTGCCCATGCGGCATATGCGCGGCATGTACGGTCCGGTGCATCAAGATACCGGGTGACAATAGGGACTGCGTGGCGGTTGAAGTCCTCATCCATCGCCCCAATTCTTCCAACGGCCCACATGACTCCGGTGCGAAGCATGAGTTCTTCATGAAATGACGCGACAATCGGTGCAATATCAGCACAGAGTTTCCGGTTGTTTCTTACTATTTCGCCAAGGATCTCGGGCACGCTCCAGCCGATCCCGCCGGACTCATCCCGTATCATCCATAGCAGCCGGCCTACGGTGTTTCTGACATGTTCAGGATCGGTTTTTGCAATTTCTCCTGATAACAGACCGATTGCCTCCATTGCCCTCCAGGCTATGACATCTTTTTTATCATAAGTCAGGGAAGTGAGGATGCCTGAAAGCTTCCGTGCACTGGTAGAGTTCCTGAATAACTCATCATATTTTTGTCCTTGCAGGAATTCTTTGACTTCATTTTTTGAAAGCATTTTTTCTCCCTAAACCTAACGAAAAATAATTTCAATGCCGGGCAGGCGTTCTTTTATGGCATCTTCGATGCATTTGTCATCACAGCCGGCGCATTGTCCTCCACAAAATATGACCGCTTTTTTATCGTCTGTTTCGCAGAACTCCGCATAACCTCTGTGGGCTTCTATCAGACAGTTCAGGGAACTCAGCGTATCCTTGATAATCTCTTCCGTTGACCTGATTTCCTTTTTGACTGTCATCAAATCTCTCCTCACATTTATCAGCACGTGGTATGGTCTACCTTACATCCACAGGATGTACAGGCTGCATCAGTTTCATCGCTCCATATTTCCGTCTCTGATCCGCACTGAGGGCATGCCACTGCTTCAGGAAATGGAGCGGCCTTAACACTGCATGCCGGTTTTTCCTCCAATGCTCTATCCTTCATGTGCCTTCCTCCATCCTTCTTCCTTAAGGTGTATCATTCTGTTAATGGCCCAGCTTTTCATTTCCTCAAAGTACTTTTTTGGATTGACCTTTGCCAGCGAGGCAAGTTCTTCCCTCTCCCGGGCGCTGTCAATATGGTCTCCCGGATATACGCCTCTCCATGTAATATAGCCTTCATCAAAGAGCAGCTCAGGTGAGAGATTTTCCTTGTCGCTCTTCGGCAGTCTGCTGCTGTACAGTCCGGCAATATCCATATCATATTTTATGACCCAGGCATTGTCTTTAAGCATGGTGCCGGGGTCAAAAGCGATACTATCCGAGCATTCAGGGCAGTATAACGCCTCTACAGTTTCAGGAGGCATTACCTCATTTCTGAAATTAAAGCTCGCCTCTTTCCTTCCGCACTTGCAAACAAACGAATGATCCATACACATTATTACATTCCCTCCCTTGGAAAATTACTTGCAGCTGCAGCCGCATGATGATTCTTCTTTTTTCATTGTGCTCGTCTCACCGCATTCCGGACATTTCTTCGGTTTACAGCGTCCCTCTTTTGTTGCTCCACAGCTTTCACATTTGAATGTTGCCATTATTCTTTCTCCTTTCTTTTTTACATTCCGGGCATATCCCGTAGAATTCAATATGGTTTCCGACCAGTTCAAACGATTCCTGGGCCTCCTCCGGTACATTTACCGGAAAATCACCGTAAATATCAACGATTTTTTTGCAATCAACACATATAAGATGATGATGGTGTCTCGTATCAGGATCATACCGCCTCCTCTCCGGATCGATTGTCAGCTCGAGCAGGTATCCGCGGCTTTTTAATACTTCTATTGTCTTGTAAACCGTTGCAAAGGACATCATTGGGTATTTCTCTTTAACTTCCATGTATATGTCCTCGGCTGACGGATGATCAGGGTTCCCGTCAAGAAACTCCATAATTGCCATCCTCTGAGGTGTCATTTTTATGCCTTTGTCTTTGTAAGAAGCCATGATCTATCTCAATAATGATTATCCTTAAATAAATATTATCACAGGATAATCATTATTGTCAAGAGAAAAATGAAGCATGAAAATTTTTTATTAGCCGGGTTAAAAGGTGGGCTCAGATCTTTGCGCAAAACTTACTGCGAGAGGGCTCAGGCAAGCGGCCAGAGCTTCATTTCGAGCTCTTTGAGCAGTTGACTGAATGTATCGGGATTCAGGGCTGATATAGGGATCGCACTGAACCTGTTACAGACTGCTTCCACTTCTTCCTGACCAGCAAGGTCAGCTTTATTGAATGCAAGGATAACCGGCTTGCCGGACAGTTCCAGATCAGCAAGGATCTTTTCGACTGACTTGATCTGCTGTTCAAACCTCGGATTTGAAATATCTACAACATGCAAAAGCAGGTCAGCGTCCTCAAGTTCTTCAAGTGTTGCCTTGAATGCGGCAAACAAGTCTTTGGGAAGGTCCCGTATGAATCCCACTGTGTCGGTGATAATTACGTCCCGCTCTTTGGGAAACCTCAACCTCCTGGTGGCCGTATCGAGTGTGGCAAACATCTTGTCTTCCACAAAGGTCCTGCTCTTTGTGAGGTTATTCAATAATGTAGATTTACCGGCATTTGTATATCCGATAATTGATATAATCGGTATCCCCTGCGAAACCCTTCGCGCCTTCCTCTGCTTCCTTGCGCGGCTGAGGGACTTCATTTCTTTTGCGAGGAGGGTTATCTTTTCCCTTACCCTCCGCCTGTCCACTTCGAGCTTCATCTCGCCGGGACCCCTGCCGCCGATCCCTCCCATTAGACGGGACATTGCAGTCCCCTTGCCTGTCAGCCTCGGCAGTCTGTAGCGCAGCTGGGCAAGCTCCACCTGTACCTTGCCGTCTTTGCTGTGTGCGCGCCTCGCGAATATGTCGAGAATCAGCTGGGAACGGTCTATGACCTTTAATTCCGTAACATCCGCTATCGCCTTGGACTGGGAAGGATTAAGATCATGGTCAAAGATCAGCAGTGTTGCCCCTTTGTTCATAGCGTTAATTACAAGCTCCCTGATTTTCCCCTCACCGAGAAGGTATCTCGTGTTAATACTTTTAGGTCTCTGCAGGACGGTATCGACCACCATGACATTGCCTGCCTTTGCGAGTTCTCTCAGTTCATCCATTGAATCTTCCTGCTCATACCGGGGGGTCGTGGAGACACTGACAAGTACCGCACGTTCCCGCCTGTCATCCGTGTCGTATCCTGCCCTTCGTGATGTGAGGCCGTCTTCTATGTAAGAGATGAAAAGGTCGAAGTCTTCAAAGGCCCTGTCCATCCCGTGAAACGGGACCGGACCTTTGATCTCATATGCTGCCTTGTTGCTCGAAGAAAACAGGGATGCGATTGATACATTATCAGGCCGTCCGTCTTTTAATCCTATGACGATAAGCGCGTCAAGCCTTAACAGAGAGAGATCGGTGATATCATCCTGGTTTATTTTTTCGCTTTTCAGATGCGTGTGAATAAGCCTCAGCCCGCGCAGGACCTTTCTGCCTAAAGGATAGTTATCAAGGTCGGGAATAAAAATCCCCTTTGCGTCCCCGACGATCACATGACTTATGTTGCCGTTGCGTGCAGCCAGGATGCCGACCTGACGGCCTATGGAGTTTGAACATTCAGCCATATATTTCGCGATATCGGCAGATACCGCTCTGTCTCTCGGGATGCGTCTTCTGTAAATCCGCTCGAGTGACCTGATATCACTTTTTTTCAGGCCTGATGTATTACCGTAAACTGCGGGAATAATTATCCTCCAATAAAAACAGCAGTCAGTAGTAAGGGGAATAACAAAACACATTCAGTTCCCCATTCTTATATCACATGAGCAGGCATTACCGCAAATTTTTCGTAGTACCAGTCTCCGGAATATTCAGGCCGGTACGACCTGCCTGCCGGACAGGCTCGATACCGGGAAAGTCAAAAAATACGAAAAAATATTGCCGACTCACCGGTTTTTCTGTTAATATTAAAACAGGATTAAAGAGCGATTGCTTTTCATTTTCTTGACTTAGCTCACCCAAGTCCATGAATCCGGGACTCTGAACCTGACTAGCTGATAAACAACAATACTGGACATTTGAAAGGCGCTTAAATGCCCCTGGAAACAGAAAAACAATGTGATGTTGCAGTGATTGGGGCCGGCATATCAGGTCTCACGGCTGCAGCCCTGTTGTCAAAGGCAGGTCTTAATGTGGTCGTTGTTGAAGCAGAATCCAGCGTGGGCGGCTGCATTGCCGGTTTTGAACGCAAAGGTTTTATGTTCGATTCCGCTATCCACTGGCTGAACCAGTGCGGCGATGATGGATTTGTCTATAGAATATTTAACTACCTGGATACCGGCTTTCCAAAATGCAGGGCCCTCACGCGTATTCGCCGCATTAAAGGGGATTCATTTGATTATTTACTGACAAGCAACCCGGATAATCTCAGGGATCAATTAATCAAGGATTTTCCGGGTGCGGCAAAAGGCATATGCAAACTTTTTGCCCGCGGCAAAATACTTGGAGACCGTCTGCGGCGTTATCCTGACCTTATGCGGACAAGGGAAACCATGTCCCTGCCGGAGTTGGGACTATACGGTTTGAATATGGGATATCTGGCCATTCCCATGTTCAGGCACATAGGTGTCCCGGTCGAAAAGGGGCTTTACCGGTTTTTCAAAAACAGTGACATTAAAAAGATTTTTTTCTCGGAGGAAGAAATGCTTGGGATCCTGATACCGATAGGGTGGGCCTACTCCGGAGATTACCAGACGCCTCCCGTTGGAGGGAGCAGGGCTTTTCCAATATGGTTGACAAAACTGGTTGAATCATCAGGATCGGAAGTGCTGTTGAAACATCCTGTGAAAGAAGTGCTGGTGGATGCCGGCAGGGCCGTGGGAGTTTCCCTGAAGAGCGGAGAGACGATACGCTCACGTTTTGTTCTTGCAGCCTGTGATGTGGAGACCCTTTATGAGAAAATGCTGCCCAGGGAATTAATCCCCCTGAATTTACGAAAGAGTCTCCACGATGCCGATCTATATGACTCAGGGTTCATGATTAACATAGGTTTAGACTGTGAAGCCGAGACCATGGGTTTCAGTGAAGAGATGATTTCCCTTTCAAGAGAGGACGTATCGAAGCTGGAGCGGTCTTTGGGAGATCCCCATAAAGTCAATCTTTGCATACTCTCTTCTTCAACACGGGACCCTACACTTGCGCCAAAGGGCAAAGGCATACTTACCATTTTTTGTCTCGCCAGATTTAACTACGGGAACAACTGGAAAACAGGGGAGGGTCTGGAACGCGGCCCGGAGTACAACGCGTTCAAGAGGGAATACGCCCATATTCTTATTGACAGGGTTTCGAAGGCCCTGGCCCCGGAACTGAGGAATCACATAGAGGTCATGGATATCGCCACACCAATTACTTATTGGCGGTACACGGGCAACCGTTATGGGAGCATAATGGGAGCCAGGCCGACCAGGAAGAACATAAAGAATAAAATTGCGCATTACAGCACCCCCGTCAAAAACCTGTTATTGGGAGGGCATTGGTCCGAATATGGCGGCGGCGTACCCATTGCGGTCAAGGCAGGGACAAATACGTCCCTTCTTATTTTAAGGGAAATTGCCGAAAATGCTTACCGGGAACTGCGGGACCTGATGGATGGGAAATTGTAATAATTGAGTGACCTAATTTTTGGGAATGCCTATTTGAATAAGGTCGGGTACGTTGTCCACCTGTTTACATGTTTTATCTTCCATTTGCCGGTCCGTTGAATGCCCTGAAACAGGCCCTGCGGGGCCGGTCCTTTTCAGAGATTCTCTTGTTCCCGTCTTCCCCTCCCATTTTCCACACCGTCCGCCGGTCCTGCCGATTAGTTTATCATCATCGATAATCTCGATTATTTCACAATTATTAGGACAATCACCGCATTCGAAACCCTTTGTAATAATGTGATGTGTGGATACTTCTTTCCCGCGAAACTTTGTCTTTTCCAGACAGGATTTTCCGGCGATAATCGCGGCCCCATAGGCCCCCATGACCATATTGTAAGGTGGAATAATAATATCGCATTGAAGCGCCTCTTTGAAAGCGCGGCATATTCCATTGTTTGCGCTCACACCGCCCTGGAGGACGATGGGAGGTTTAATCTCCTTCCCATTGCAGACATTGGAAAGATAGTTTCTTACAAGCGCATGACAGAGCCCCATCATTATGTCTTTCTGGTCATGACCTATTTGTTGTTTGTGAATCATGTCGGACTCCGCGAATACAGTGCAGCGCCCGGCTATGTTAGTGGGGTTTGCCGACGTCATCGCCCTGCTGCTCAGTTCCTGAATAGTGATATTCAACCGTCTTGCCTGTGAATCGAGGAAACTTCCCGTGCCGGCGGCACAAACCAGGTTCATTGAGAAATCTACAACCGCTCCATCCCGGAGAATTGTTACTTTGCTGTCCTGTCCGCCGATTTCGAATATAGTCAGCACATCGGGATAGAGATGTAACGCTGCACGGGCATGTGCGGAAATTTCGTTTTTAATGACATCCGCGCCGACTACCGCGCCGGCAAGGATTCTGCCGCTTCCTGTAGTGCATACGCCTTTGATGCGAAAACTGTCAGGCAACTCCGCCGTCAGTTGAGCAAGGCAGAGCTGCACCGACTCAATAGGGTTGCCTTTTCCCCGCAAATATATTTCATGAAGCACCTCACCTTCCGGCGAAATTATTACACCATTTGTACTGATTGAACCGACATCAATACCCAGATAGCCGTAGTTGTTCATTTATTTACCTGTCAGTTTCATCTCCTCTCAACGGGTGAGGGAGGTATTTTTTCTTCTTTCCATAAGGACATCGGCAAAAGCTTCCAGGCGGGTAGCGACTCCGACGCCTTCGGTATGCTCGTCATAAGACATTTCCAGTATGGGAATATCCTTGTCTTTACTTACACGCTTGAGGATCGGGCGAACACTTACTTCAGGCATGCATCCGGCTGGACAAAGATGAACCATGCCGTCATAGCCTTCATCCGCGCAATGGATCGAGTGAGCAACGGAATCCAGGGCATGTCCGCCAACCGAACATTGTAAATACAGGTCAGCGATTCTGGATAGAGACTTTCTTCTGTTTTGGTTCAGTAGCACGATCCGGGATATATTTTTTAACTCTTCCCCAAGCAGAAAGAAGTTTCTCAACTCAATACCCTGGCTTCCGAGTATATATTCAATATTTTTATTCAGGCACTTATCCCTCAGAAAAGATATTTCTCCTACAAGTCCGACCTTGAGCGGCTTTTTTTCTTTATCTGCCGGAATGCCGGCGAAGCAACCGGCCACCTTTTTACGGATAGCCCTGGTGCCGGCCATGGTTTTGGACTTGCTGAGTTCCAGGAGCAACTTGTTCATTACCCGCGTTGTGTCCCCGGGCGTAATTTCAATTGCCCTTGTTCGCCAGGACGCTACCTCCAGTTCATCAATAACTTTTATCTTGAGTACCGTATGGAACAGGGGTTTCAAAAACGTTATCGGGCCTGGATCAAAATACCGTACTATAGGCGGTTTAAATCCATCAAAGCCAAGACCGAATATCTTTATTTTCAACCCCATATCCTTGAGGATCTGCCCTATCATGTGGCGATAGTATCTAAGTCTGCAGGTGCCGACACTATTAACCATAAATGCGTATTCAACTCCTGCCCTGTCTGCTTCAATGAAGTGGCCCAGGTGGGCCTTCAGGGGCAGGCAAACCGATTCCGGGGCCGCGTCTATGCCTAACTTCAGGGCTTCAGGCGTGGTTGCCGTTGAAGCCCATGCCTTTATGCCGAGAGATTCCACGGCGGTAGCCAGCGCTATGGTGTAGTTGCCTATGTTTGGGATCGCCATATAAGTCATTCCCGCCACCTCAAAGAATCTATAAATGCCTCTATCCTTGTATCCATCCCGGACTGCGCCGAATGTTCATCAACCATCAAATACATGTAAGGGATGTTTTTCTCTTTAATAAGTTGCCGATAAGTATCGGTCATCATTGAATCACATCCGCAGTTAAATACCGTTATCAGAATCACCCCTTCATAATCTTCACTCGAGAGAGTATTGATCTTATGGTAAATTTTATTGGCTGTGCCCCACAGTATATAACTCTTTGCCGGAGTGTCATCCGCAAAAGATATCAGTTCAACTTCCACTCCCATGCTTTCCAGCTTGCTCAGAATCGGTCCCGCGATAAAATTGTCATGGATGGTATAAGGGTGCCCTATAAGCAAGAAACGCGGTTTCCTTTTTTTATTATTGAGCCGGATCAGTTTATTATTCTCGGATTCCATCGCGCTGAATGCGCTTTTTATGGCGGAAAGTGTTTTGCTCTTTTGTATATTTAACTGTTTACCCAGGAGCAACAAGGTCCTGGACAAAGGACGCCTGTTTTCGTCAATGTCGATTGACAAGACCTCCGTGCTCCCGGCTATATCCGCCCTTGCCGCATCAGGGAGGGGACCAAACTTTGGACAGGAAAGATGGTCTTTCATGGTCGACAGGACACGGGGTACAAATATCATGTCGACTTTTCAGGCAAGCTCGGAAAGGTGCGCATCAAACAGTTTATTGGGAAGGCAATGTTCCGTTTCTGATATCTGAGATGCTTTTTGGACTGTTTTTATCATTGACGGTCCGGAAACTACCGGCTCCATTCCCAGCTCACTGAAGAAGGTCTCCCACAGATTGGGGTATATATAGTAGTAGAACATTCTGGGAATGCCTATTCGGAGTGAACTGCTGTTATAATGTCCCGATTTCCAGATCCATCCCGCTGAAATATTCCTGAGAAACTTGCCGGCTGTGTCAATATACAGGCCGGTTTTTTTATGTAGTCGTTTAATCATAATCATCTCTCATCATCTATTGTGACTCAATTTTCAACATTCGTAGCGGATAAAGGTATGACTCTACCCATGCGCTGATTATTTTTTATCCCTGCCTACTGTCTACTGACTTCTGACTACTTGCTTTTCTCAATGCGCCTCCGCCCAGTTCTTTCCGATCCCGATATCAACTTTAAGCGGCACGCTTAATGAGACCGCATGTTCCATTTCATCCCTGACAAGGGTTTCCAATGCGTTTTTTTCATCTTCAGGCACCTCAAACAGGAGTTCATCATGCACCTGCAAAAGCATGCGCGTCCTGAGCTGTTTCTCCCTTAGTCTCCTGAAGATGTTAATCATGGATACCTTGATGATGTCGGCTGCAGAGCCCTGTACCGGGGTGTTCGTGGCAAGCCGCTCCCCGTACTGTTTGGTGTTTCTGTTGGAACTCCTCAGTTCAGGGACGGCCCTTTTCCTTCCAAACAGGGTGGTCACATACCCGTTTTTTTCAGCCTCTTTAATAAGAGAGTCGATATAGGTCCTGACCCCGCTGAAACGTTCAAAATAAGTATCTATATAAAATTTTGCCTCATCAACAGGAATCCCCATCTGACGGCTTAATCCGTAAGGGCTGATCCCGTATATGATCCCGAAATTGATGGTTTTTGCGCTGCGCCTCATGTCTTCGGTAACCTGCCCGGGAGGGACCCCGAAAAGTCCTGCAGCGGTGGTTGTATGAATATCACCATCATTTCTGAATGCCTCAACGAGTTCTTTATCCCTGCTGAGGTGTGCAAAGATGCGGAGCTCCACCTGCGAGTAATCTGATGAAAGGAGCAGGCAGCCGGGATCAGCGATAAATGCCTCCCTGATTTGTTTCCCCCGCTCGCCCCGAACAGGGATATTCTGTAAGTTGGGGTCTGAGCTGCTCAGCCGGCCAGTGGCGGTTATGGTCTGGTTAAATGAGGTGTGCAGCCTGCCTGTAACAGGATGAATGAGCCGCGGCAGGGCGTCTACATAGGTATTTTTCAGTTTAGATAATCCCCTGTACTCAATTATTTCCTTTGGCAGTTCATGACTGGACGCCAGATCTTCAAGTACGTCGATATTGGTCGAATATCCTGTTTTGGTTTTCTTTGTCGGCTTGAGTCCGATCTTTTCAAACAGTATTTCCTGGAGCTGTTTCGGAGAATTGATATTGAATTTTTCTCCGGCAATGAAATATATCCTCTGTTCAATACTCGAAAGCTCACCAGCCATCTTTTGAGAAAAAGATTTCATCAGGGGAAGGTCGATCTTTACGCCTGTCATTTCCATATCCGCAAGCACTTCAATAAGCGGGACCTCAATCTCAAAAAAGAGTTTTTCAAGCCCTTCTTTTTTTATGACAGGCTCAAAATACTTTTTCAGTCTGAGTGTTGCGGCGGCATCTTCCCCTGAATACCCTGCTGCGTCTTCAACGGCCACCTCGCGGAAATCTTTTTTCCCTTTGCCCATTATGTCTTTGAACGATTTCTTTTTGATCCCCAGGTGCTCCATGGCGGCATCTGTGAGGTTATGGTTTGCCTTGTTGGGATTTAACACATATGATGCGATCATGGTATCAAAGGCAACGCCTTTTATATTTATTCCTTCATTCTTCAGTACGATGAAATCATATTTGATATTGTGCCCGATCTTTTTTATCTGAGGATTTTCTAGGACGCCTTTCAGCCGCTGGATCACCCTGTCCTTGGGCAGCTGCCCGGGCGCTCCAGGGTATGAGTGCGCGAGCGGAATATAATAGGCCGTTGAAGTATCGGATGAAAGGGATATGCCTACAAGTTCAGCGAGCATGGGCGACCGGGATGTTGTTTCCGTATCAAGCGTTATTTCATCTGTAATGGAAGAGAGGGCATCATCAAGCGGCTTCTCTTCAAGGACAGTTATGTATTCGGTTTGAAGGACCTGTCTGTCCTGTCCCGGGATCAGCCTCAGAAGGCTGCTGAACTGGTACCTGCGGAAATACTCATGCAGCCTGGACCAGTCCGGTCCCTGCCGTTTAAGCTGCTCTATGGTGACATCAACCGGGACTTCGGGATGGATGGTCGCCAGTTCGCGGCTCAGCTTTATATTTTCTATGTTCCCGGCCACAGCATTCCTGGCCCTCGTATTTTTAATCTTTTCATGCCCTCTTAAGATGCTGTCGAGGTCACCGAATTCCTTCAGCAGCTTTACAGCGGTCTTTTCTCCTATTCCGGGGGCCCCGGGAATGTTGTCCGAGGCATCGCCCATGAGAGCGATCACTTCAGGAAACTGTGAAGGTTTGACCCCGAATCTTTCGATCACGCTTCCTTCGTCCGTTATCTTTTCCTTCATCGTGTCATAGAGCTTTATATTCGGGCTGACTACCTGGCACATGTCTTTGTCCCCTGTGACGATATAGACTTCAAGCCCCCCGGATTCAGCCTCCCTGGCAATGTGCGCGAGTATATCGTCAGCTTCATACCCTGATTTTTCGATCGTATGAATTCGGAAGGCGTTGATTATTTCTTTTATAACCGGGACCTGGGATTTCAGGTCTTCAGGCATCCCCGGCCTGTGGGCCTTGTATTCCGTGTATGCTTCATGTCTGTGGGTCGGGCCGGGCGCGTCAAATACGACAGAGAAATAGTCAGGATTTTTCTCTCTCAGGATCTTGAGGATCATATTTGTAAAACCATAAATTGCGTTAGTCGGGGTCCCGTCTGATGATGAAAGGTTCCGTATGGCATAAAAGGCGCGGTAAAGATAGGAGTTCCCGTCTATCAGGTATAAGGTAGGCATGGGGTAATTATACAGAAAATGGCTGGGCAATTCATGGATTGCCCAGCCATTATATATTTTGAAGATTTGCGTGTGTTCATTTACCCGGACAATATGGGACGGGCCTCCACATGATTAATCAGGAACCGGTCTGATACTTAAAGGACACCTTGAGCTTTGTGCGATAAGCCTTTACCTTCCCGTCTTCCAGCTGCATGTCCATCTCGATGACCTCTGCAATCCTCAGGTCGCGGAGACTTTTGGAGGCTGTTTCTATTGCAGATGCAGCTGCCTTTTCCCATGATTCAGTGCTTGAGCCCACGAGCTCGATTATCTTGTATACACTCATTTGCTCTCCTTTCTCATTAAATGGTTTCAGGTCCCGGTCACAGGGACTTTCAGAGTCCGGCCGGCCCGGTCAATAAGAATTATATCAGGTAATTCCCTCCCGGGCAAGAAAATTCTGCATTGCTCAGTAAGCATTCAGTTACGGGCAATAACAGATCAAATATAAAAAATAAAAGATCAAAATTATGGAAGGGTTTTTTATATATAGATAATTCTCCTTAATTTTGAAGTTTGGTCTTTGATTTTTGAATTTTCATGTCCGGATGATACCTGATACTGAATGGGGACATGGCTCATATTCAGGCATCCGGCTGTTTCTTCCTTGACTATTAATCCCCTGCAAGTTATATTTTTTGTGTGTCAGGAAAATACAGACCCATATCATTCAAAAACGTGAGGACCTGCAAATTGCAGTCTAGAAAGAGCAAGGTTGAACGTGATGAGGTTGCCAGACCTTTTGCAGGAGGCAGTCTGGGAGATTTTCTTGACAGCCTCCCTGACATACTTGCTGCTCGTGATCTCAGATCGGTCGCTGCTCACATTCTCGATGCAAGAAAAAAGGGCGGCCTGTCATCCTCGGGATGGGGGCGCATCCCATAAAGGTCGGTCTTGCCCCGATAATCATCGATCTCATGAAAAACAACGTAATAACCGCTGTTGCCATGAACGGCGCCTGTATTATCCATGACTATGAACTCAGCCTGATGGGGCATACTTCAGAAGATGTTGATATCGAGCTCTGCCGGGGGACCTTCGGCATGGCTGAGGAAACCGGCAAAAACCTGAACAGGGCGATAAATAACGGGGTAAAAAAAGGGCATGGTCTCGGCAGGGCAGTGGGAGAGCATATCCTGAAAAGCAGGGCGTCATACAAGCAATTGAGTATCCTTGCATCCGCAGCGCGCCTGAATGTCCCTGCAACTGTCCATGTTGCCATCGGCACGGATATTATCCATATGAATCCTGCGGCAAGCGGGGCATCCATAGGGGAGGGCAGTTTGAGGGATTTCAGGCTTTTCTCTTCGATCGTCTCTGATCTCAGGGGAGGAGTGTATATAAATCTTGGGTCCGCGGTGATCATGCCGGAAGTTTTTCTGAAGGCGATAGCAGTGACGAGAAACCTCAAATATAACGTCAAGAACTTCACTGCCGTCAATATGGACTTTATTCAGCACTACAGGTGCCGTGAAAATGTTTTGAGACGGCCGGTCCTTTCAGGTGGAAAGTCCTATGGCCTGACCGGACACCATGAGATCATGTTTCCGCTGCTTGCAGCGGCAGTTAAGGAGGGAATTAAGTGAAAAAAATGACAAATGTCAAAGCTCAAATGACAAATGAATATCAAAGCCAAAATGACAAAACAGATTATCCATATTTTGATATTTACTCATTAGGATTTGATTTGGCATTTGGATTTTGACATTTGTCATTTCTTTCTGGTCTGACGAGGATGAATTATGAAACCGGTTGTTGATGAAGATTTATGTACAGGATGCGGGAGCTGCGAGGAAATCTGTCCCAGCGTATTTCAGGTCATTGATGAGAAGTCCAGGGTTGTTGACCCTGAGGGCTGTGAATTTCAGGACTGCTGCGAGGCGGCTGAGGAGAACTGTCCTGTCGAGGCTATTACGCTTGAAGAATAATATCTCCCTGGACTGCGGGTCCGGAATAAAATATCCGCACCGTTACGGTATCTTTCCCGCATGAAGGGCTTTGCCGTCAAATCCATCTTGCTTGCCATGGTCATCGTCTCGGGCATCCTTACCGGCGGATACCTTGCGCTCGTCAGGGGCGTTCCGCAGATAGAGGAGATAAAAGGCTTTGTACCTGCGAAGTCTACCAAGGTATATGCAGACGATGATACCCTGATCGGAGAGTTTAAAGTCGAAAAGGGTGTGTATGTCACGATAGACAAGATACCGGAGAACCTGCTGAGGGCAGTGGTGTCTGTGGAAGATTCACGGTTCTGGCTCCATCAGGGAGTTGATTATCTTGCCATCATACGCGCCGTGACAAAGGACATTCGTGCCGGACGGATCAAGGAAGGCGCAAGCACAATAACACAGCAGCTCGCAAAGGTCGTTTTTCTTACGCCCGAAAGGACGCTCGTCAGGAAACTGAAAGAGGCGACACTGGCGTACAGGATAGAAAAGAACCTTTCAAAAGAAGATATTATCGAGCTTTATCTGAACAAGATATATTTCGGCAGCGGGGCATACGGCGTGGAGATGGCAGCACGGTCCTATTTCGGCAAGTCGGTCTCTGAGGTTAATCTTGCCGAAGCAGCCGTATTGGGAGGGCTCATCAAGGCGCCGAGCCGGTACTCGCCCTACAGTAATCTTGAAAAGGCAAAACAGAGACAGTCCATTGTCCTGCGCAGGATGACGGAAGAAGGGTACATAACGCAGGCCCAGGCTGAAGAGGCGTATCAGCAGCCTCTTTATCTTTCGAGTGTAAGACGTGAAACGTACACGCCGAATTACTTTCTTGAGTATGTGAGGAAGTATCTGGAAGATGAGTTCGGCACTGACATGACCTACAAGGGCGGGCTCAGGGTATACACGACATTAAACAGAAATGTGCAGCTTGCCGCTGTAAGCTCGCTCAAGGAGGGGCTGAAGAAGCTTGACAAGAGACAGGGGTTCAGGGGTCCGCCCGGACACAAGGACATCAACCTGAAAGAAGAGCTTTCGAAGCAGGAG
>JAJRVB010000115.1 GCA_024277515.1 Nitrospirota bacterium
ATGGACATATACCTGGGAGAGCCTGCCCCTACTCCTATAAATACCGCCTTGACCCCTTCATCAAAGAGTTCCTGCACCGTCTGTGTCTTCCCCACGACCCAGTTGACCATGATTTTTACGCCAAGGCTCTTTACGTATTCTATTTCACGCTGTATGATCTTTTTGGGGAGTCTGAATTCAGGGATACCGTATGTAAGGACACCTCCCGGCTCATGAAGGGCTTCATACACTGTGATATCATACCCGATCTTTGCAAGGTCGGCTGCTACGGTCAGCCCTGCGGGGCCTGATCCTATTACCGCGACTTTATGTCCATTGGGCTTTATCTTCGGGGGTTTTTCCGAAGCCCCCTTTCTTTGTTCATAATCTGCCGCAAACCTTTCGAGCGCACCTATCGAGATTGGGACCCCTTTTCTGTTTAAGAGACAATTGCCCTGACACTGGTTTTCCTGTGGACAGACCCGTCCGCATATGGCGGGCAGCAGGTTGTACTTTCTGATAATACGGAGCGCCCCTGAATAATCGGTATCCCGGAGTGCCGCGATAAAGCCCGGGATGTCTATCTCTACAGGACAGCCTGAAACACATTTTGGTTTTTTGCACTGCAGGCAGCGAGCCGCTTCCCTGACCGCCTGTTTCTCTGTAAGGCCGAGGGCGACTTCTTTAAAGTCCCTGCTTCTTTTTTTCGGGTCTCTTGTTCTCATGGTTAACTACAGGGTTCAAGGGTCCCAGGGTCCGAGGATTCGAGTGAAACGACAAAAAATAATCTGTTCACTTGACCCCTTGACCCCTTGACCCCTTGACCTCTGCGGTCCTGCACTTTCCTTTACACTTCTTCTTAAATGACTTCATTGACTCCGCTTCCTCCTCCCGGTAAAAACCGAGGCGAAGGGCGAGTTCGTCAAAGTCCACTTCATGCGCGTCAAATTCAGGGCCTTCTATGCAGGCGAATTTTGTCTTTCCCGCTATGTTCACGCGGCAGGCGCCGCACATACCTGTGCCTTCGACCATCACAGGATTGAGGCTTACAAGAGTTTTTAAATTATAAGGCCTTGTGACTTCGGCCACAGCCTGCATCATCCTTATCGGGCCTACTGCCAGCACTATTTTAACGGGATCGTTCTCTATCACATCCTGCAGGGCCTCGGTGACCAGGCCTTTTCTTCCGGCGCTGCCGTCGTCCGTTGTAAGAAGCACCCTGTTAGCCACTTCACTGAAACGGTCTTTCCATACAATCAACTCCTCTGTACGCGCCCCGAGAATTACAGTTACCCTGTTGCGTTTCTCCCTGAGCGCCTTGAGGATGGGGAAGAGTGTTGCAGCCCCGATGCCGCCCCCCACCAGCACGCAGTGGCCGTAGCGTTTGACCGGGGTCGCATGCCCGAGAGGACCTGCAATGTCTCTGATGGAGTCGCCTGTTCTTAATGTGCCCAGTTTCCAGGTGGTCTTGCCTATCTTCTGGAAAAGAAGCGTGATAGTTCCATTGTCCGTATCCGAATCAGCGATGGTCAGAGGTATCCTCTCTCCCTTCTCATCTATTCGAAGAACTACGAAGTTTCCGGCCCGGGCATGCCGGGAGACAAAGGGAGCGTCTACTATGATTTTGTCAACCTCAGGGGCTACTTTCTCGGTATGTAATATCCTGAACATGTTTGAAAATTTTTAATAGTGTATATAAATAAATGAATGAACAGTCGATACATGCATTTAACGAAAGTAGTATATCAAATATGCTCTCTTAAAATCATAATCCGCCCTGCCGGATTCCGAAAAAATACGGGTTTTTTTAAACTGACACTGTTTTTTGCTTGAATTTGATGAAAAATAATGAAATAATTACCTTACTGTTTTATTCACTCTGTATTTATCCCTCACGATAAGGCGGTTAAAGGAAATGGAAAAAGCATATGAGAAGATTCTCAGGAAATACGAAAAAGAAGAAGGGAATGTGATCTCCCTTCTTCAGGACCTCGAGAAGGAATTCGGGTTTGTCCCTGAAGATGCTGTCTACTGGTTTTCACACAGGCTGAATATTCCTGCAAGTAATTTTTTCGGTGTTGCCACATTCTATTCCCAGTTTCACCTGAAGCCCCGTGGAAGACATATTATAACCGCCTGCGTGGGAACGGCCTGTCATGTGCGCGGGGCCGAGCCGATCGTGAACAGGATGAAAGAGCACCTGTCTCTGCGGGAAGATGAAGACACGACAAAAGACATGTATTTCACTATGGACAACGTTGCATGTATGGGTGCGTGCAGTCTGGCACCTGTGATAAAGATCGATAAAAAGGTTTACGGAAATGTCGCGCCGGATGAAGTCGGAGACATACTTGATGAGAGCAGGGGGCTGAAAGCAAGATAACATGGCGGCAAGAAGAAAAACATCCGGCCCCGCGGTGAAAAACCTTACCATAAAAGTATGTGTAGGCACAGGCGGCATCGCGGCAGGGGGACAGGAAGTCATACATGAATTCGGTAAACAGCTGAAGGCCCTGGGGATAACGGCTGATATAGCAAAAAAATGTGTAAAGAAGACCGGCTGCCGCGGCTGTTGCGCAAAGGATGTCCTTGTAGATGTGATCATGAACGGCAAGCTTGCGACATATCAGTTTGTGTCCGGTGACAGGGTGGCCCGCATTGTAAGGGAACATATCGTTGAAGGCGGACGGGTCAAAGAATGGCTCGTTGGTCCGGAGTACCATGCCTTTCATGACAGAAAGATCAAGGTGCTTCTCAAACAGTGCGGTGAAATTGATCCCGAAGACATCGAGGACTACATAAGCATCGGCGGCTACAAAGGGACTGAAAAGGCCCTCTCTAAAAAGCCCGGACAGGTGATAGATATTATAAAGAAATCAGGCCTTCAGGGCCGGGGAGGCGCAGGATTTCCCACGGGTGTCAAGTGGGAAATCTGCGGTAAGACGGAAGGACCCACGCGATACATGATATGCAATGCGGATGAGGGAGACCCCGGTGCCTTTA
>JAJRVB010000001.1 GCA_024277515.1 Nitrospirota bacterium
GAATGTCGGTGCGGACGTATATACCGCGCAAAACTTCGATCAGGGACTCAGTTTTCTCATTCATACTCATATTGAAGTCATTATCGCCGCCCTTGATCTGGTGGACGAAGAGGCCATAGAGATGGTCAAGGACTATAAGGTCAGGTATCCCGAGACACTGTTCTATGTCATTGCGGATGCGGAGTATGACTCGGTTGAATCGTCCCGGGAGTCGGTCAGGCTTGTGGTCGATGACTATATAAGAAAGCCTCTCGACATTGCCCGGTTTGCGGGTATGGTTGCAACGAGTGTTGGCCGGCCCAGTACGGGCAGCACCTCATTGACCGTTATCGATCCCCTCGTCGAAAGGGTCAAACCCTATTTTATATTCCGCTCTCCTGTTATGCGGCGTACCCTCTATCACCTGCCTCAAATGGCCGCGTCCGACCAGACGGTACTTATTACCGGGGAAACAGGAACAGGCAAGGAATTGATTGCCCGCGCCATACATGTATTGAGCCGCCGCTCGTCCGGGCCGTTTATCCCGGTCAACTGCGGGGCTGTTCCGGAGAGCCTGATCGAGGGGGAACTGTTTGGACATGAGAAGGGCGCATTTACCGGGGCAATACGGACCAGAAAGGGCAAGTTCGAAACAGCTGACAACGGAACGCTGTTCCTTGATGAAATAGGTGACATGCCGTTGAATCTCCAGGTCAGGCTGCTCCGTGTTCTGGAAGAGGGGAATGTGTACCGGGTCGGAGCTGAAATGCCTCTGCCTATCAATGTACGGGTAATTGCCGCGTCAAACGCGGAACTCAAAAAAGCGGTGGATGACGGACTCTTCCGTGATGACCTGTACTATCGTCTGAATGTATTGAGGCTGCACCTGCCCCCCCTGCGGGAGCGTGTGGAAGACATACCCCTTCTTGCTGTCCATTTCCTGGAAAGGGCATTTGCCGAACTAGGACGGACAAAGCCGTATCCCAGCCTGTCTTCAGAGACAATATATCTGCTGGAACGATATACATGGAAAGGGAATGTGCGTGAACTGAGAAATATAATGACCCGCATCGCGACCCTGCTTCCTCCTGATACGAGGCGTATCTTTCCGTTTCATGTACTCCCCTATCTAGATGATACGGCTATGGGAACACTGCCTGCAGCCGGGGAGACCGGCCGGGAAGGTGTCTTTATCCCGATCGGCTCCAAATTGAAAGACGCTGAAGACCTGCTCATCAATGAAACGATAAAATTTACGAACGGCAACAAGACCAGGGCTTCATCACTCCTCGGAATCAGCCTCCGTAACCTCAGAAGAAAACTCAATAAAAAGTAACAGATATCGAGGTTGAACCTCGATATCTGCATTGTCTGGGCCATAATGTCCCGTAGGCCACAATGGCCTGGTGTGATGCAGGACAATCTGTCCTTTATCCTTCATGTAAATTCCATGAACATTTTATAACTTGTTGAATTTATGGAAAACCATTCTCTGGCATGACCTTTGCAATAGTTAAATTAATGTAATTGTAAAAGGAGGTAAGAGCTATGACAACAACTTATCTGGAAAGGGTACTGGATCCGTGGCGTGAGCTTGATCTTATGGGCGGGTTTCTGAACAGAGCGGCTGGATGGGAAAGTTGCGAATACCCGGGAGTTAATGTATGGGTAAATGGAGAATCAGCAGAAATAAGTTCCAGGATCCCCGGAGTGGACCGTGAGTCAATCGACATCTCGGTTGCGGGGAATAAGGTAACACTGCGCGGCAGACGTCCGCTTGAAGAGAGAAAGGAAGGAGAATCCCGCAGGAGGCGCGAACTATGGTACGGCGATTTCAGCAGGACCATTCAGCTTCCTTTTAATATCGATGCGGACAAGGTCCGGGCATCATACAAAAAAGGTGTTCTCCACATATCACTGCAGCAGCTGGAGGCTGACAGGCCGAGGAAGATCACTATAAAAACGGAATAGGAGGTGAACAGGATGAAGGACTCAAAGAAAGTCTTGCAAACAAGAGAAAAAGAGCATGAAAGAGGCATTGAACGTTCAAGGGCAGCGAGGGTATTTACGCCCGCGGTCGACATTGTGGAGCAGAAGGATTATGTGGTCCTGCTTGCTGACATGCCGGGTGTTGATGAAAACACGGTAAGTGTAACCCTTGATAAGGACCTGCTCACCATTTATGGAAGTGTTGAGCCGGAGATTCATGAAGGACACAGACCGGTCATTTCAGAGTATGAGATTGGTGATTATGAAAGGAGCTTCACCATTTCTAACGGAATAGACAGAAACAAGATCATTGCATCGGTTAAAGATGGATTGCTGAGACTTACGCTGCCCAGGGCGGCGACTGCCGGAACAAGAAAAATCCCGGTAACGGGGAACGCCTAAAAAAATTGTTCAGGACAATAAGAGATTGAGAAGGCGAAAATGATCAAAGTAAAATCGGACTGACGTCGAATGTCGGAAAATCAGAAGGCCCGGCATTGCCCCATGCACACAGGGCAATGCCGGGTTTCCTTTTATCCTTCCCCTTCTTCCCGGAAATTCTTTTGAAAATCTAATACAATAGTGCAGTTTCCATTTTTAATGCCGGGGCATTAGGACAATGCAAAAAGATAATAAAAAAGCTGTCTTTGGATGGGCCATGTATGACTGGGCCAATTCGGCCTTTGCAACGACGGTCATGGCCGGATTTTTCCCCATATTCTTCAAGAAATTCTGGAGCGCGGGAGCGGATGTGAATGTCAGTACCGCCCGGCTTGGTCTTGCCAATTCCATTGCAGGCATTGTCATTGCTTTACTGGCCCCTCTGCTTGGGGCGATTGCAGACAAAGGTTCGGCAAAGAAGAAATTTCTGTTTTTCTTTGCGTTTATGGGTGTGGTCATGACTTCTTCCCTGTCCCTGGTTTCAAAGGGGGAATGGCAGCTGGCAATATTTTTTTATGTCCTTGCCACTATCGGGTTTCTGGGAGGGAACATATTCTATGATTCCCTTATTGTGGCTGTCGCCTCAGATAAAAAACTGGATTTTGTCTCTGCATTGGGATTTTCAGCGGGATATCTCGGCGGGGGCATCCTCTTTGGCATTAATGTCTGGATGACGCTCAGTCCCGTGACATTCGGATTTGAAGACGCTGGAGAGGCGGTAAGGTTTTCATTTCTTACCGTGGGAATCTGGTGGACCGTCTTTTCAGTCCCTGTCTTTCTTTTTGTAAAGGAACCCCGGGATACCGCGCCCCTGCCGGGCCCGGGGCCTGTAAGGGCGGGCCTCCTTCAGTTTGTCTGTACGTTCCGGGAAATCCGTCATTTAAAGACTATCTTTCTTTTTCTGGCAGCGTACTGGCTCTATATTGACGGGGTGGACACGATTGTTGTGATGGCGGTTGACTATGGAATGTCCATCGGGTTTGAGGCGAATGACCTCATACTGGCACTCCTCATTACTCAATTTGTCGGCTTCCCTTCGGCAATCGCATTCGGTTATATCGGGGGGAAGATCGGGGCAAAGCGGGGCATATACATTGCGATCGGTGTCTATCTGTTCGTTTCCGTCTGGGGGGCGTTTATGCAGGACAAGAATGAGTTTTATATCCTTGCAGTAATAATCGGCCTTGTACAGGGCGGGATCCAGGCCCTGAGCCGTTCGTTTTATGCGAAGATTATCCCCAGGAATAAATCCGCGGAGTATTTCGGTTTTTATAACATGATCGGAAAGTTTGCCGCTGTGCTCGGTCCTGCCGTGATGGGCGGCGCCGGACTGCTTGTACGGTCAATGGGATACAGCGGCGATACCGCGTCGCGGGCAAGTATTGCCTCCATCTCATTTTTCTTTATTACGGGAGCGGTGCTTTTTTATTTTGTGGATGAGAAAAAAGGCAGGGAAGAGGTGGTGTATCTGGAAGAGGA
>JAJRVB010000116.1 GCA_024277515.1 Nitrospirota bacterium
ACAGCAGCCTGATTTAGGAGTATCTGCAGGAGACCAGCTTATATTTGACATTGTATTTAATCCGGATGCAGGGGGCAGTATTCTGGGTAATTATGGATTCAACTTTCTTTATGACACTACTGAAATGGATTGGAACTCAACAGCATCTAAACCATGGCCTACGCTTCCATCGCCACTGCTTGCACAAAACTGGGGTGATGCTTATGAAACAACATCTGGCATTGTTGAAAACGTCCATGGGGGCCTAAATCCGCCAAATGCTACAGCGCCGACAATTATGAATTCAGTGATTTTAGCAAGTCTCGCTTTTGATGTGAATTCAGGTGTAAATATTGTGCCGGATACAATATTTGATTTAGAGTTTGACAAGCAAGCGGTGGGGACAGGCATAACTGTAGGTGGCCAATTTGTTACAATGGCAAATGCAAATGTTATACAAGGACCTGATATTGCTGTAGCTCCGGAGCCGATAAGCTCTACGCTTTTTATCATAGGCGGGGCCACTCTGGGATTCAGGCGCTTTACGAGAAGAAAAAAATAATCAGGAGTAAATAAATCAGAATATTGAAAAGGGAACAGACCATCGTCTGTTCCCTTTTGCTATTTAAAACTCCTTAAAGACCTTTGCAAGAGACTCTCCGGCAACGTGGATCTTCCATTCATTCAGGAAGCCGAAGGGTGTTTCATATACGTGAAAGCCGGACTGCTCCAGGCGTTCCCGTGCCGTGTGGATCAGTGTCCTGGTAAAGACGGCAGGGGCCTTGGAAGAAGAGAGATGATTGAACGAATGGAGGACTATCTCTTTTGTACTGAACTTGCCGGACAGCCACTTTATGTTTTTTACGAATTTTGTACGGACCCCTGACATGCGGTCCATATCGGCTGCTTCAGCATGATAGAATACAACAACAGCATCTTTTACGGATTCCTCTGCTTCGCATTCCGGAACATCCTCAAGGACCTTTTTGTATGTCTTAAACCAGAATTCAGGCGCATAGAACATCAATATTTTCATTTTTCCCGGCCTTTCATTTAGACCCGTTCTGGAACGGGCCTGAGAAATTATATAACCACATTGCTATTATGACAAGCAAATTATTAAATTTTAGTACGATAATTCAGAACTCTTGGTGTCCACTATTGACATCAGACCTCAAAAAACATATGATTATTTTATGATTCATCAAAATGGTGAATCATGAATTTCCTGTAACTGAATTTAAATACGTTAATACGTTATTAATCTGTGCAAATCAGTGGCTGATTGCTGTTTTTTATTATGATGCCCTATACCATAAATAAACATATACGCCGCCTGTTTTTACTGATATTATCCCTTTTCATTGCCATTATGAGTTACTCATGTGCTCCCGGGCAATATCTGAAGACATCAAGGCTGTCCGGGAAAACCCTGAATGGAACTTTTCGTGTAATTTATTATGGCAACAATTACGCAAATGATCCCGAGACCGCTGTTTTTTTTGATATTGAAGGGGACCAGTATGTTTTCGAACCTTATGCGCCTGCATTCAAGTTCGTTATCAAGGCGGGAGTTCCTGCTGACAAAGCCCTGGCAGATGCGCAAGCGTTTGTCAGCAGTCACAGTGACTTTTTTACCTCTCAGCTAAGCAGTGTGCTGGACAATGAAGGCCGTATTATCGGTTATGAGCTGAGGCCGTTATATCATATTCAGATGTATGGATTTCGGGATATTCTTGATATTTATTACAGAAACAGGGAAAACAAGGTGCAGATTACGGTAGACATGAAACAGAATGTTATAATGAGATTATTTAACAGAGACAGCTATTATTAAGAAATCCTGAATGGCCTCAACCGCATATTAGTAGTCAGGAAATATCGATATCAATTTCTCGGGGATTCATTTTTCTCTTGATGTAAGGAGTGATCAGTTTTTTGAGAAGCTCCCTTGACGACGGAAACACGAGAATAAAACCGATAATATCAGTGAAAAATCCGGGCGTAAGGAGCAGGGCGCCGGCCATTAGAATCATGGCGCCGTTAATCATCTCTTCCCCCGGGAATGTGCCTTCCTGCATGTTTTTCTGGATGCGGTACATCACCCCGATTCCCTCCATTTTGACCATATACGCCCCGATCAGGGCTGTAAGGATAACAATAAATATTGTATTGAAGGCCCCGATATGTGAACCGATCTTTATGAGCAGGGCCAATTCAATGACTGGAA
Source organism: Nitrospirota bacterium (assembly GCA_024277515.1). Lineage (GTDB taxonomy): Bacteria > Nitrospirota > Thermodesulfovibrionia > UBA6902 > UBA6902 > JAJRVB01. The sequence goes on from JAJRVB010000116.1 coordinate 2,210, forward strand.
TCAATGCGAATATAAGAAATAACTTGAAGAACATGCTTTTATTATACTGTATTTAAAGGTAAATTAAGTGAAGCTCTCCGCCTACAAGGCGGGGCATAAATTATTCAGAAAATCCCCCTTAGTCCCCTCGGAATCGAGTCGAACCGACCTTTTCCAAAGGGGGAGACTTGTCCGGCTTGGTGGATTTCAAATTGAAAAGAATAAGGACCGCACCTGTTATCATTAATAAAATACTGACTGAAAGCGGGATTATTCGCGGCACGGTTTTTCTCCCCTGATAGAATTCTCCTTCATGCAATGTTATTGATAATGAATTGGGCTGTTTCATCAGGTAGTCTGCTACATCCGACGGGGCATAACCGCTCTTATATGCACCTTCAAGATCAAATCCCATCTCTTTTGAAAGCGCCTCCGCTACTTCAACCTCTGTCCTGACAATACCTTCTTTTATTATTAATCTTTCGGGAAAGGTATTTTCCTCTATGTTAAATGTCGATATGGCACTATAAATCCATATGCCCGCCAGAATAAATAGTATACCGATAAATATCTTCTTGCTGTTCATGTTTTTTTCTCATACAGATGCAGCCGGGAATCCAGTCTGCGCGCTTATTCTGCCGAGCCCGGAATAATTTTAGGGTATCATTCGGCAGGATATTGTGTCAATATCGGAAAAACAGAATTTCCCTGATTTATTTATCGATTTCACCCGCAAAGACGTCTGTCACCTCTTTTAATAATTCTCCATGAAGATCATCGGTTCCTGAAACAATATTGCCTGTCACAAGATAATCAGGTCCTCCGCCGAAGTCGGTGACAATGCCCCCGGCTTCCTTTATAAGAATACTTCCCGCTGCCACGTCCCACGGGCTGAGGCCGAGTTCAAAAAAACCGTCACACCTTCCTGCTGCAAGATGTGCAAGGTCCAGTGCAGCGGAACCCGCCCTCCGGATATCACTGACCCTGTAGAATATATTTTTAAACAGCTGAAGATACGGGTCGATCAATTCTTTCCTGCGGAAGGGGAAGCCGGTTGTAATCAGTCCGTCTTTCAGGTCAGTAATCGTTGAGACCTTCACAGGTTTTCCATTCAGAAATGTGCCGCCGCCTTTTTCTGCCGAGAAAAGCTCATTTCTTAAAGGATCATAGACTATACCCAGGACAATTTCTCCCCTGAACTCAAGGGCGATTGAAACTGAAAAGACCGGGTATTCATGGATAAAATTTGTTGTACCGTCAAGGGGGTCGATAATCCAGCGGTAGTCTCCGTTGTCATCGTCATGAAGGGACTCTTCAGCAAGAAAATGATGTTCAGGATATCTCTGCTGGATAATATTGAGGATAAGCCTTTCTGATTCTTTGTCTACGCGGGTAACAAAATCCGAGGCATGTTTGGTGTCAATATCATCGCGCGAAATCCTGCCGAGATTTTTGAGGATATGCTCTCCTGCGAGCATTGCCGCCCTGAATGCGATTCCGAGAAATTCACTCTTCTTATCGGTCATTTTTAGTCCCCCAAACGATTAAATGCCTGTCACTGACAACTTCAACGTTAAGATAATCAAGGCCGGTTTTTATTAACTGTTCCCTGATTTCATCTGCGCTGTATGCAGCCAGCAGCGAGTTATAAAAATCCTTCTGTAAAACAGGTGGCGCGTCTCCTGCGTATCTCTGCACAAGTTCGCCTGCCATGTCCGGCCTGTCCGGACGCAATAAATCCATTACAAATAAAGGAGCCCCTTCTTTGGAACACATATCTATTATATCCCATATTATCAGGGGATTGCCAAGGTGATGTAAAAGGCTGTTTGAAATGACCGCATCAAACTTCCTGGATGAGAGTTCTTTGTCTGGCAGAAGACACTTCCGTAGTGTAATCCTGTGGGAAAAACCCGCCTTTTCCAGATCCCGCAACCCGATATCAAGCATCGCCTGAGCGCCGTCTACACCCGTGATATGTGTATTAGGAAAGGCCTGTGCAAAACGTATTACAACATCAGCTGTTCCGCATCCCAGGTCAAGCACGTCTCCACTCAGAAAATCCGGGAATCGTGATATGAAGTTTGTCACAAAGGAGTCGTGAGCTTCTGAAAAATCAGCCCCGGCATATGCCTCGGCCTGCTCTTTGGTGTCCATTAAATCAGGTTCAGCAATACGTTTCATACGAAAGCGATTTTCTAATATAATTAGAAATAACTCCTTAATTTTGATTTATCATTTTTGATTTTTCAGTTTTCTTCTTCCCGCCATTGTGACTGAATATCATATGTGCCATGCCGGATGAATGTCCGCTTTAATTTGTTTACATCATCACCCATCACATTTTCAAGGGAGTACTCCCCCATTTTCTCTTCATTCTGCAGGTAGTATAAATAACCAATATCCTCCGGTCCAAATCCTATCAATCTGGCGCCGAGACCGTCCGCCTTTACCGGGTCCGTTGATGCAATAGCTGTTTTCATTTCAACCGCAGTGCCGTCTACCGGTCCGTCTCCTTCCATACAAACAAAACCGTCCAGTACAACCAGGTCAGGCCAGGTCCTCTTTGCAATTTCCACGATATTTCTATGGATCATTTTAACGCTTTTCCGGTATGCGGGATACTGCCTGAAGAGAAAATTTATCAGCCGGTTCGGGAGCAGTCTCCTCGCTTTGGATACTGTACCCGCGGGAAGCTTGTCAAGAAAAGTCTTTGGCGCATCAACCATGATACCGGCCTTCATCCCGTGTATCATTGCCATGTCCTGTCTCAGCACAAGACCAGCCATGTTTTTAATCCCGAATGTCGCGACTGCAAAGTTGTGGGTTTTTGGTATGGCCAGGGAAATTTTATAATCAAATTCAGTCACCCGGCGGGTAATCCGCAGGTGTGTATCCCCGACGACTGAATGAATCGGACTCTCAATAACATCTTTATCGTCATCAAAGTCTGTTAAAACAACATTGCGATATTTTTTTTCAAGACGGTAATAATCAAAATCCCTGAAGACGCTTTTGGTTGGAAGACGATCGTAAAACGCGCTGGCAGAGCTTTCACCCACAGTAATCGGCGTGTCAGGGGCAATTTCTCTGATATATTCAATAACCGCCTCGATTGTTTCTACATGTGTGTTGGAGAAGTCAGGTTTTATGGCCACGAGGTTGGGTTTGAGTAGAATATTCCCCGCCTTTCTGAGGGGCTCAAGGTCTTCCTCAATCAATGCAAGGCACTTTTTAATATTTGCCTTCCGGTCTTCACCTCTTATAATAGCCGCCTTTTTTTTGTTGATCATATGAACTCCCTTCAGAAACTTAACCTGAAAAATAGACCTAAAAAACAGACCTATCCGTAACATACTCGAATGATCCGTCATTTGTCCAGATATCCAGCATGGAAGGTTCCTTTAACTGCTGTCCCCGATGCCTCGGCACAGAGATATAGCATGCCTTCATGTCATTCAGCCCGCTCATGTCACCCCACAGTTTCTCAAATTGTGCTACCGGATATACATCCTCCTGTCCGCTTCCCCAGACATATTTGACACTCTTTATTGTTACATATGCAGGAATTCTTTTTTCTATGCTGTACAGAGATTCATGAATCTTGCTCATTAACTCCGGGTTTGCGTCAGACTCCAGCAGAAGTCCCCTGTCCAGGCCGAAGAAGCCGAGAAGTGAATCAATAGTCACCCAGTTGGTCAGCGTATTATAATAACTTAAGCGGTATTCGTCCTCTTCCCGCGGCAATGCAAGACCCTCGACAAGACGGATATGACCATTAATGTCTGCCAGCCCGCCGCCGGCGTCTTCTATTCTCCTTGGCGTCACCTCAAACGTTAGGCACGCTTTGTGCCGAATATGCATACCGAGCAGTTCCGGGTCTATATAAGCCCCAAGAGTATCAATGTTGTGGCAGAGCAGATACTTCAGATTTACGTTCTCTCTTATCATCCTGGCGAGCATTCCGTTTTTCAGCAGGTTGGGGATTTCATACCAGTGTCCGGGCGGATTAAACCTCAGGATATGCCTGTTTTCAGCATAATCTTCGCCTTCGCCCTTAGTCCCTGACCACTTAATCAGCGACCTGCGTATATCGTCCTGTACTTTCTGTATATTTTCATCCATTTTCTGCTGAAGCTGTTCTTCCCAGTAGAACCTGAGATCGCGTGCCATCGGATATACCCTGTGCCCGATGGAGCGCGAAGGTGAGAGATAGATGTTCCCTTCATATTCGTAATAATGAAACCTTTCGAGAAACCTCTGTATGGCGTCATGAGTCAGGTAGCTTGTGGTAAAAACATGAGTCGGCATTCGACCGTATAGTTGACCTGTCTTTCTGCTCTTTGCAAGGTGGCATTCGATGAATGTACGATATTTACCGTTCACTTTTATAAAAGGATGTATAGCTTTCACCACAGCTGAACCCTGTGTCCAGCGGCTTCCCATGCCCCCGGCAAATGTGACTACTGCTATTTCATTTTTTCTTAGAGAATCCAGACCCGTTTGATAATATTCATTGGAAACCGTCTTATTTGAAATTCCCCCTGCATTCTCAAAATGCAGGATATCATCATATCGGACATCCTGAATCACACTATCTTCAGAAAGGCGGTTTTCAGAGAGGCCGATCCTCCCGCTCTTTAACAGTTTCTTCATCTGTTCATGCGAGCGCTCATCAAAACCATATCTGTTTTTGATTTGAGATTCACTCAATCCATCATCAGAAAAAAGATCTGTATCATTACTCATGTCAGGGCCTGGTGAGAGTTCCGGAATGACCGCATCAGTCCCTCTGAACAGTCGAGCAGTTATGCCGTCATGATTAAGCTCAAATTCATAGACGATTGGATCAATAATAAAAGGGAAGGATGAGCCGAAGAGCTGTTTAAGTTCAAGCATGATTTCCCCCGCTCTCTTCATGAACAATTCCCTGATCTCCGGATTCACAATAAAGGCCATTCCTCCGCCGGACATGCCGCCCAGCATAAGAAAGCCGAGGTAATCCTCCCTGAATTCACATTTCAGTCTCTCAATCAGTGTATCGGTAAACGCATTATTCACCCAGGGAATGACTTCCTGGATCGATTCATTCCAGTCTTCTGTTGTCAGCCTGCCGAGTTCCTCCATGTTCCCCGCCTTTAATGCTGAGACGATTTTGTCAAACAGCTCAATTCCCTTCAGCCTCGCGCTCCACTCCTTCTCATACTTAAGAAGATATTTTTCAGTGACCATTTCGAGTATGGGGCCGACATCCTGGGAAATTCCGCCATGAACCAGCACAAGGGAATTAAGGATCTTCTCTTCAACCTCCTTTGGCATCTCCTCCCTCGAAAAAACCTTATGCCCCGGCAGCAGACCGCCCCTGCTCACACCGAATTCAGGCTGACCCTCTTCAGCCCGCCTTCCATAAATAACCTTTATGCCCGGCCAGAGCCCCCCTGAATCCTGCCAGCCTCCTCCTGACCCGCCGAGCCATTCTCCAAGAATCGCACGTGAAGACACGATTCTCCTCTCATCTTCAGAGAGTCCGCCCGTATGGTTTGTTATCTGGCTGCTGAAGCGCATTAATCGTGTAATAATTGTTGAGAGGAGTGTTGTGCTGACAGCGAGGCGTGACCCCTTGGGAATACTGTTCACCCTGGTAACAATTTCTATTCCGCCATCCTTGTTCAGGAGTCTGCTTAATACATCTTTCAGGGAAATATCCTTATTTTCGAAGCAGGGCGGTATGATCCCTGAGGCAACGACCCCTGCCTTGAGAAGTGAGAGGTAATCATTCCCAAAATTAAAAAGCTCCTGAATCGAGGTCACGCTCTTTTCAGCGCTCAAATCAATGGACACAAGGTGAATAACCGGCTCTTCTATAAAACGGCAGTAACACTCACACGGCGGCAGCACCGGTCCATTGCTGCCGTACACACTCAGATTGACCGAAAGGTTGATGACCCTCGCGCCTTCCGGGAAATCCATGCCGAGAAAAAAGATATCGGACCAGCCGCTGTGCGAGGGATCAAGTCTCACAGGAGACGC
>JAJRVB010000117.1 GCA_024277515.1 Nitrospirota bacterium
ATACGGATATAACGCTATAAAAAGATTATCGCCCCAGTTCAGGATAACGTTTTTACCTTAACATATTATTGTGACATGGCAAAAGCTGCACACCCGGTCACTGTGCCGCCGCTAACATCTATTCTATTCGGAAAAATCAGATATAAACTTTAAGCCGGCATACAGACACTCTCATATTCCTTTTTTTTCTTCTGATTTCAACAAGTTAAGAAATCAGCCTCATACACATCCTTATGTCAGCTTCGGCCCTTTTATCTTATAGTAAAGAGTGGCCCTTAAATTGCTAATGCTTTAACAATTGATTTACAAAACCCCGCATGGGGCAAAGCAATACCATTTTTTCAGGCAGTCGCTGTTAAAACAACTTGACAAAATAAAGCTTGTACGATATAAATAAACATCATCGGGGACATGGGAAATGAATAAGAGGACAATACTGCTTCACAAAGTCTACTCTTTAATTCCCTGAATTTTCAGTAAGCTGCAAGGAGTGCATTTTACCTGTACGCAACGCAGTGTCATGTCTGACCGGAATCATGCAAGGCCGGCTTGCGGATCCCTTTCGGGCATGTGCAGCAGGAGTGCTGCGACTTTATTAACGACACATTAAATGCAGAAGAAAGGCGGGGGACATGAAAAGATTGACGATTATGTTTGTTGCTGCAATGCTGTATCTTTTTTCTATTGTTAACTATGCGGGGGCTGCTTTGCATGACCGCGGAGGGGGCCTCATATATGATGATTCCCAGAATATCACCTGGCTTCAGAATGCAAATCTTGCGGGCAGCACCATGGACTGGGAAACAGCGATCTCCTGGGCGGACAGCCTTCTCATACAGGGCTATGATGACTGGCGACTGCCTTATACGGACACCTCATGCTCCGGCTATGACTGCACCGGAAGTGAAATGGGCCATATGTTCTACACAGACCTTGTTACATCCGATACGCCCGGCCTGTTTACGGATGTGCGCCCGTTTATGTACTGGACAGCCAATGAAGATGATACCGATGCAGCCAGCGCATGGCGTTTTAATTTCTCAAGTGGTTACCAGGGTACAAGTTCAAAGACAATAGGACGCTGGGCATGGGCGGTCCGCGACGGAGACTCTGCTCCTCCGGTAGTCCCTGAACCGGTAAGTTCAATTCTTTTCATTATCGGGGGAGCAACACTGGGGCTGAGGAGCATAAGAAAAAGACAAAAGGAGGGGAAAACTTATTGACTTAAATAATCTGCAAGGGCCTCCTGCCAGGGCCTTAATTCATCCAGCCCCTCAAGCCTGAGCATTGTGTTGTTCAGCACGGAAAAGGGAGGCCTCCTGGCAGGCAGCCTGAATTTGTCCGAAGTCGTCGGCTTGATTATGGTACTGCTCGACCGTTGTTTCGCGATTTCGACCGCAAACTCATACCATGAACATTGTGATGAGTTCGTCACATGATATGTGCCATAGCCCCGGCCCAGCAGTTCCTTTATTTTTTCAGCAAGGTCACGAGTGTACGTGGGTGAGCCGGTCTGATCGTCTACCACGTCAATCGAATCCCTTTGCGCGATAAGCCTGCTGATGGTCTCAACAAAGTTCTTTCCATTGCTGCCGAACAGCCACGAAGTACGTATAATATAATATCTGTTCGTGAGTGAGGAAATGAATTTTTCCCCGATGAGTTTTGAAAGCCCGTACCGGTTTATCGGGTTTGGTGTGTCCCATTCGCTATAGGGTGCATCTTTTTCACCGTCAAATATGTAATCGGAACTGATATAGATTACCGGGCATTTGACCTCTTCACAGGCCATCGCGATATTTCTTGCGCCGATCCCGTTAACCAGAAAGGCCTTGTCCGGTTCGTTCTCGCTTCCATCCACATCCGTGTAAGCCGCAGCATGAATCAGATAGTCAGGGGCGGCACTTTTGATTATTGAAATCGACGTATCAAGGTCCGTTATATCAAAGTCACCTAATGTAAACTTCACGAGTTCAAAATCTGAAAACAGATCACAAATGTCACTGCCGAGCATCCCGTCGGACCCTGTTACCGCAATCTTCAATTTTTCAGCCTCTCCCCGTACTGGACATTGTAATAGTTCATATATTCTCCTGAGACAATGCGCTGCCACCACTCTTCATGCGCCAGATACCACTCTATGGTCCCGGTAATCCCCTCTTTAAATGCGGTCTCGGGTTTCCAGCCTGTCTCCCTTTCAATCTTGGCCGGATCAATGGCATACCTCCGGTCATGCCCCTTCCGGTCATCCACATAAGTTATCAGGTCCATTAATGCGCCGTCCTCAAGGCCCAGTCTCTCCGCAACCGTTTCGAGTATCAGCTTCACGATCTCGATATTGGGCATCTCATTTCTCGAACCGATATTATAAACTTCTCCTGCCGACCCTTTATGAAAAACAGCATCAACCGCCCTGCAATGGTCGGATACATGGATCCAGTCTCTCACATTCATCCCGTCACCATACACAGGGATGGGCTTTCTGCCGGCTGCATTCGATATGACGAGCGGAATAAGCTTCTCGGGAAACTGATACGGACCGTAATTATTTGAACACCGCGTGATCATCGCCCTGATATTGTGGGTTTCAATGTATGACCTGACCAGGAGGTCTGATGACGCCTTGCTTGCGGCATACGGACTGTTGGGCATTAATGGGGAGTCTTCATTAAAGAAGCCTTCCGCGGTTGAGCCGTATACCTCGTCAGTCGAGATATGCAGCAATGTACACTCTCTCTGCCTCGCTATTTCAAGGAGGTTGTTTGTGCCCATTATGTTTGTCTCGAGAAACGGCCGGGCATCAAGGATGCTCCTGTCCACATGACTCTCGGCGGCAAAATGAATTATTGCGTCAAATTCAATCCCCTCCAGCAATTCCCTGTCACAGATATCTCCCCTTATAAACGTATATCTTTCAGACGCCTCGATGTCCCTGAGATTCTCGAGATTGCCGGCATATGTAAGTTTGTCGAGGTTTACGACATGATATTCCGGATGAGCCGAAAGGACATGCCGTATATAGTTTGAAGCGATAAAGCCCGCCCCGCCTGTTATTAACAGTCTCACTGGTCCTCTATTCTGAAGGGAGACCCAGGGTCATCTTCATATCTGATTTCATCCACTTCTTCTTTTTTACCTCTCCCGCCGTACAGCCTGTCAGGGAGGTTAATCACAAGCCCGTCATCTTTTCCAATGTTCTTATACGCATGAACAATACCGGGGGGGACAATTGCCACAACAGGACTGTCCGGGGTCTCAATGACCTTATGTTCCCTGTAAGTGGCGGAACTGACCCTGTTATCCCATAGAAAAAGCCTGAACCGTCCTATAAAACAGAAACAGTCCGTCTGCTCCCTGTGCTCATGCGGCCCCCTTACAAGCCCCGGCCTGGTCATTGACAGATAAGACATTGCAGGCCTGAGATCAGATTCGTCATCCCTGATAATCTCCCCGAGCCAGCCCCTGCCGTCTCTGTAGAGTGCCAGTTCTTTTATCTCAAGTCCTTCCATAATCAAATCTAAACCTCCACCACGGAATCATCGCCTATCATCAGCCTGAGGGCCTTGTGCCGTTTGTTGTTTCTGAAAATTCTGACATTTCGCCCGATAAGGCTTTCTTCAAGCCTTTCAACATCCCTCAGTTCGCTGCCCTCCATAATGACCGAATGTTCCACCGAAGATTTTATAATCTTCGAGTGATTGCCGATACTGGTATAAGGTCCGATAAAGGCATTTTCAATAACCGTATTTTCTCCAATCGCCACAGGTCCGCGTATCCTGCTCTCCCTGACCACAGAGCCCTTGCCGATCGAAACACGTCCCAGTATACTCGAATTTTCATCAACTTCGGCTGCAATATCCTCTTTCAGCCATTCATCAAGGACAACTACATTGGCGGAAAGCATATCATCTTTTTTTCCGGTATCGAGCCACCACATATCGAGAATAAAACTCTCCACATTCATGTCCATCACAATAAGCTCCTGAATAGCGTCCGTGATTTCGAGTTCCCCCCGCCGTGAAGGCCTTATCCTGTCAATAGCGTCATGAATTTTTGGAGAAAAAATATATATGCCTACGAGGGCGAAATTGGAGGGCGGCACTTCCGGCTTTTCAACAAGTTTCAGCACCTTCCCCTCTTTTGTGACATCAGCCACACCAAACTGCCCAGGGTTATCAACCTCTTTAAGCAGAATGAGCGCCTCAGGTGACTTGTCACGAAATTCTTTGACAAATGTATCGATCCCGGCCCCGATCAGGTTGTCTCCAAGATACATGACAAATGAAGAGTCAGCAAGGAACGGCCTTGCAGTCTTGATGGCATGGGCAAGCCCGCCAGGTACATCCTGAATGATATATTCCAC
>JAJRVB010000118.1 GCA_024277515.1 Nitrospirota bacterium
GTCTGCAGGAAAATAGCCGCGGAACTGGTCAGCGGTGAAGCTCATGCAACACACATAAGGATAACGCCTGAAGATATCGAGAGGCATCTTGGCCCCAGGAAGTATTACTTTGAAATTACCGATGAAAAAAACAGGGTGGGAGTTACAACGAGCCTCGTCTGGACTGAAGCGGGCGGAGCTATTATTTTTATAGAAGCGGCCAGGATGAAAGGCAGCGGCAATCTTATTATTACCGGCTCACTCGGCGATGTCATGCGGGAATCCGCACAGGCAGCCCTGAGCTATGTCCGGAGTAATGCCCTCGCATTCGGAATACCCGATGATTTCTTTGAATTCCAGGACATCCATATCCATGTCCCGGCAGGGGCCATACCAAAAGACGGTCCCTCGGCAGGCACCGCGATTGCACTCGCCCTCATTTCTCTCCTGAAAGGCTGCGCGTCGAAACGTGACGTCGCGGTCTCGGGTGAACTGACCCTGACGGGCAGGCTCCTCCCTGTCGGCGGAATCAAGGAAAAACTCCTCGCCGCCAAACAGGCCGGGGTAAAAACGATCATCCTCCCTGTCAAAAACAGGGTGGAAATTGACGACCTGCCTGAAAACGTTACAAAAGATATTGAACTCCGGTTTGCCGATAATGTCGAAGAGATTGTTGATTCAGTCCTCGTACCTGCCGGCTGATCAGGATGATGTCTATCCAACACCCTTGCCCAGCCTGTCCCACCTGACCTTGTCCGGAAACGTGCCGCTGCTGTCCCATGACCAGTACATCATAAACACCCTGCCCTCTATTTTATCCAGATCCACTACCCCCCAGTAGCGGCTGTCATAGCTGTTATCACGATTGTCTCCCATGACAAAGACGCTTCCCTCAGGGACGGTAAAAGGCCCGAAATTGTCCCTTGGCCGGCCTGTTAAGGCAGGATCATCATGCATGATATACGATTCATCAAGCAGGATGTCATTCACAAAGACCCTTCTGTTGTTGATCTCAATCCTGTCTCCACCCACGCCGATAACTCTCTTGACAAAATCCCTGCAATCGTCCTTGAAGAGTTCAAACGGGTTTCTGCTGCTCCATGCATGTTCAAGCCTGAGTGAAATGTTCGCGGATATGCTCGTGCACTCCTCTTTCTGACTGTTGCCGGGGAATGAGAATACGACAATGTCTCCAGCCTCGGGGCTTCTTATCCCCGGGACCCTGATCCCGGTAAACGGGACATGGAAGCCATAAATGAATTTGTTAACCAGTATATGGTCGCCTACAAGGAGCGTGGGTATCATGGAACCTGACGGTATCTTGTACGCCTGCACAACAACCGCCCGCACAAAAAGCGCCACGAAAACAGCTAATATAAAGGCCTTTACAAATTCCCCTAAACCTGAGCGTGTTCCTGTCTTTCTCGTGTCCAACCTGCCTTTTTATCTCCTAAATCCATAAAGCTTTCAGCGTGCGGCAGTCAGACTCATAGCCTGCCGCCGCAAGCCGGTTATTCACAAAGTGCAATTATATCCACGGCTCGACCCTGTCTGTTACCTTCCACTGGTCTCCTACCGCCTCAATCACAAATACTTCATCCGCGGGCACATCCCTGTTTTGTCCATTGATTTTCATTGAATAGGAACCACTTGCCTTAAGCTCAACCACAGTCTTTGGTTCATCATCAACATACGTCTCTTTTTTACCGACTACAGACACCTTGAGATTTGAAAAATCATATGTTGCATTTACCAGGTCTTTGTAAATGCCTTCCTCCTGTTTTGCCTGAATGTTTTTTGAGATCCTGTCTGAAACCGTCGCCTGCTCATCCATTACATAGAAATCAACTACTGCCATGTTAACTGGAGAGACATGCTCTTTCAGAAAAGACTTAATGAACGCCTCCGGGGACTGACTCATATCTGAACTGCATCCAATCGCAAGAAACATCATGAACATCACCGTTAAAACAGACACAATTTTCAGATACTTTACTAACATCTTTCTATCACACATATTTTTAAATCTCCTTTCAATATTATAGTGTTGTCCGGTCCGATTTATAGACTTTCCGGTTGACTCTCCGCACTGTTGAACAAATCTGCAGGCAATACAGCTCTCAATATAAATCGGGAGGTTGAACAGCGCTTATAACCTAATTGCTATTTTACACTGTTGCATACAGAATAACAATAGTTGCATTTTGCAATAATTGTTGATAAAATCTGATAAAATGATCAACCCCGAAGCAGAACTTCGAGGAATTTATCCTTTATAAAGGACCACATGTATGGGCAAACTGCTTATTGTAGATGATGAAGAGCTTACACTCGAAAATCTCGAGATTGTCATGAGAAAAGAGGGACATGAGGTAACCGGCGCCTCAAGCGGGGTCAAGGCGCTCCGGATCATGGGAAAAGAGGAGTTCGACCTTGTGCTCACCGATCTCCGCATGGAAAATGTGGACGGAATGCAGGTCCTTGCGAAATGCAAAGAACTGTATCCGTATTCCGAGGTCATCATTATTACGGCCTATGCGTCCCTTCCCTCTGCCATTGACACCATGAAAAAGGGCGCCTACTATTACATTGCGAAGCCCTTCAAACTTAACGAGGTCAGGCAGGTGGTAAGGGAGGCGCTTGAGAAGGTAAAACTGAAAAAGGAAAATGCCCTGCTTCGGGAGCAGATCGAGGGGTTCAGGGGAAAGGTCAAGATAATCAGTCAGGACCCAAAAATACGGAGCCTTCTGGATACCGCACGACAGATTGCACCTACTGACTGCAATGTAATTGTGAGCGGGGAGAGCGGGACCGGAAAGGAGCTGTTTGCCCGGTATATTCACGCGTGCAGTAAAAGGGCTGATGAGCCTTTTCTGGCGATAAACTGCGGCGCATTTAATGAGAATATCCTGGCCAGCGAGCTTTTCGGACATGAAAAAGGCGCGTTTACCGGGGCTGCGGGAATGAAAAAAGGGTTGATAGAGACGGCCTCCGGAGGGACTCTGTTTCTTGATGAGATAACGGAAATGGACAGCTCCATGCAGGTCATGCTTCTGCGGGTCATTCAGGAAAAAGAGGTGTTGAGGCTTGGAGCCACAAAACCTGAAAAAGTTGACGTGCGATTTATCGCGGCGTCAAACCGGAACATGAAAGATTCCATAAAAGCGGGGCAATTCAGGGAAGACCTGTATTTCAGGCTCAATGTCATCGCCCTGCATATTCCGCCTCTTTCCGAGCGGAGGGACGATATACCGTTATTATCTTATTTCTTCCTGAAAAAATATTCCGCAATTATGAACAAGGATGTAAAAGAAATAAATGAAGAGATGTTATCCATCCTGATGAACTATGATTTTCCGGGCAATGTCCGGGAACTCGAAAATATTATTGAAAGAGGGGTAGCGCTCACCTCTGACAGCACAATAGAGGCCGGTCACCTGCCGGAAGACCTAAGGGAACTGAGTATCAGGACATTTCGCAAGAGGGAGGGCAGGATCCCGTCGCTTGAGGATCAGGAGCTTTCATACATCCGATGGGTATTGAAGGAAGTGGGAGGCAACAAGACACTGGCCGCCCAGGTCCTCGGGATAGACAGGGTGTCACTATGGAGAAAACTGAAGAAGTACGGTTTTGATGAAGGTGATTCTAAATGATCGTTCATGCCTGCCCTGTAACTATTCAGTTACGGGTAATAATATCAGGCAACAAAAGATAAAATATAAAAAATAAAAAATCAAAATTATGGAAGGGTTTTTTATCAGATAAATAAATCTCCTTAATTTTGATCTTTGGTCTTTGATTTTTGCATTTCCATGTCAGGATGATACCTGTAACTGAATGATTATCCTGCCCTGTAAAGAGTGGTTGCCTAATTAAAGCTGAAATTTTATAATATTCCGTCTTCTTCAGATGCTGAAAATATATATAATGCGGAGGCATAATGAGACTTGAAGGGAAAAACGCTTTCATCACGGGTGCAGCTCAGGGAATAGGAAAATCCATTGCTATGGGCATGGCACGGGAAGGCGCCAATATTGCCATAGCTGATGTAAACATGGAAAGTGCGCAGGCCGCTGCAAAGGAAGTAAGCGCACTGGGTGTAAAAAGCACAGCAATACAGCTTGATGTATCAAATCAGGATAATGTTGTTCAGGCATTAAAATCATTTGCCCTTGAATACGGCACTTTCGATATCCTTGTAAACAATGCCGGCATAACAAGAGACGGGATACTGATGCGAATGAAGGAGGAGGACTGGGACGCCGTACTGAACATCAACCTCAAGGGTTCATTCCTCTGCAGCAAAGAGGCAATTAAAATAATGGGAAAACAGCGCTATGGAAAGATCATAAGCATTTCATCCGTGGTGGCCTTTACAGGAAACGCTGGACAGGCAAACTACAGCTCTTCCAAGGCGGGCCTGATCGGTCTGACCAAAACCATTGCCAAAGAATACGCAAGCAGGGGTATCAGGGCGAATGCGGTCGCCCCTGGATTTATACAGACGGCAATGACCGATGTGCTCACGGATGAAGTGAAGGATGAAATGAAAAAAGCGATCCCGCTTGGTCAGCTGGGGACCCCGGAAGATGTCGCTGATGCCGTCATTTTTCTTGCTTCAAAAGAGGCTGATTATATCACCGGACAGGTTCTTCATGTCAATGGCGGCATGTATATGTAGCTTTGAATGAAAATTTTTAAATAAAGATGTATAATTGGTAGCCAGCAGTCCTGAATATTTACAAATAAACATAAATTGCAAAAGTGAAAATCACTAAATGGAGGTACTAGATGTCAGTTGAAGCAAGAGTTAAAGACATAATAGCAAAGCAGCTCGGGGTTGATATGGAAAAGGTCACGCCTGAGGCCTCGTTTATAGAAGATCTCGGCGCTGATTCTCTTGATACTGTTGAACTGGTCATGGCATTTGAGGAAGCATTCAATATCGAGATTCCGGATGAAGATGCAGAGAAGATACTGAAGGTCCAGGATGCCATTAAATATATCGATGAGAAATCCGGGAGTTAAACACATTATTTAATATACTGGTCCTTCCCGGACAAATTCAGTCAGGCATGCCGGTTTCCCTCATAAATTAATAATGGATATCCATCGAATATTTTCCTTTTCGTGAAGGGACATCTCCAGTCTGACATTCAGTTTTATTAAAAGGGAATTATGAAGCAGAGAAGAGTAGTGGTAACAGGGGTGGGCATGATTACCCCCCTCGGAACAGGAACAGAAAAATCATGGCAAGGCCTTACTGAAGGCCGTTCAGGTATCGGGGATATCACCCATTTTGATCATGACGGGTTCCCGTGCAAGATCGCGGCCGAAGTCTCTGA
>JAJRVB010000119.1 GCA_024277515.1 Nitrospirota bacterium
CATTCAACCTGAACGATAAACCGAAATCGTCAAACATCGAAAACCAGGAATATTCAGTGCGGAAAAACTCGAAATGTACAGGGTCGGTATTACTGGCAATGATAAGGCGGTACCTGCCTTTCATCGAACTCATATAATCCACCATCTCGCTGTTTTCAGTAAATATATCGCCCCATATCGTCCTGAAACGTTCAGGAGATATTGTTCCGGACGGCACAACCCTGCTATAGAAATCGTCCGGACTGATCCGGCCCCGGTCATGCAGGTCTTTATCCCCTGACCTGAATATTCTGTTCATCAGTGCGTCTTCAGAAAGACCTGTTTCGCTGCAGAGGCTTCTTATCGCCTTGTCAAATTCAACATAAAGCAAAACACCGCCGACATCGCACAAAATAGTATTCATGATATTCCTGTTATTCTACCATTGATCAGTATCGCTCATAAATATGGCCGGCAATCCGGGTATAACAAATGACTCTCATGACCGCCATCTCCTGCAGCATGCTTCTGTTGTCCCTGTTTTTGATATACTGAATAGATGCCTCTTGATCTCTCCATTTTTAAGGAAGCCGTTAAGGCGATTGAAGAAGAACGGGCCGGGATGTTCACTTCTCTGCCCGGCTCCTCGGGAGCGCTGCTTGTATCCATGTTAACGCCCCCCTGTCTCGTCCTCTGTGCGACTGAAAATGATGCCGTGACATTACACGCTGATACGGTCTTCTGGTCGGAACTCCTCGACACGGTACCCCCGGTTCTCCTGCAGCCGGAAGGGAGTCCCGGACGGCTGAAGAGCATCGCGGATCTCTATACGTCCCACAGGGGAAAGATCATCGCTTCGGTTGATGCGGCGCTTTCCCCCCTCTGGCAGAATGAGGATTTTCCCCTGCTCGGAATATCAAAGGCGGAAAGTGCGGCCCGGGATGAAGTGGTCCGGAGGCTGCATGACATGGGGTATATCAATGTCCCGATCGTTTCCGCAACGGGTGAACTGAGCCTCAGGGGGGGCATACTCGACATATTCCCGCCTGACACCGACAATCCCGTGAGGATAGAGTTCTTTGGTGATGAAGTGGAGTCCATGAGGTTTTTTGATGTCGATACCCAGCTTTCGCTTGATGAAACAGAAGAGATCTGGATATGCCCGGTTGTGGAACCGGAAGAGGGCCCGGACCTTGTAAACTTCATGCCCGAAAGCAGGCTTATATTGAGCGAACCCGATGACATCAGGCGCCGTCACCCTGACATTGACAAACTGATTCATGACAGAAAAATAATTTCTCTTACATCATTGCAGCTTGAAGATGAGGGAGTAAACTGTTCCCTGAACAGTCCTGCGGGATTCGGACTCTTAAGGGAAGAGAGAGAAACAGCGGATGATTTTGTGAGGCGTGTGATTGAGCTGAGAAGCAGCTATTTTATCATGGCCGTATGTTCTTCCGAAGGCCAGGCGCACAGGCTGAAAGACCTGTTTATTGAGCAGGGTTCCGACATACCCATTCTGGACAGGGATGCTTTTCTGAAAGAAGCGGATCGCTCCGGCATAACCATTGGAGAAATAAGCAGAGGGTTTGCCTTCCGGGACAGCATCATACTTTCAGGCAGTGATATCTTCGGCATACGCCCTGCGTTCAGGTCCACCAGAAAATCCAGGGTTTCAAACCTGATCTCCTCGATAGAAGATTTCAGGGTGGGGGATTATCTGGTGCATGCGGAGCACGGCATAGGAAAGTTTCTCGGCATCAAAAAAGAGAGGATGGAGGGCTTTGAGGACGACTTCATCACGATTGAATATCTCGGGGGGGACAAATTATTTGTCCCCCTTGAACGGATCAACTACGTGCAGAAATACCATGCCGCTGAAGGCGTTACACCGAAAATAGACAGGCTTGGAGGCAAGACATGGGAGAAGACACGGAAAAAGGTCCAGAAAAAAATAAAAGATATGGCTGACAAGCTTCTGAAGATATATGCCAGGAGGACGGCTGCGACCGGGCACGCCTTTCCTGAAGATACAGAGCTGCATAAGGAATTTGACGGGTTTTTCCCGTATGAAGAAACACCCGACCAGGCAG
Source organism: Nitrospirota bacterium (assembly GCA_024277515.1). Lineage (GTDB taxonomy): Bacteria > Nitrospirota > Thermodesulfovibrionia > UBA6902 > UBA6902 > JAJRVB01. The sequence goes on from JAJRVB010000119.1 coordinate 2,073, forward strand.
CTTCTATCAATGAAATAAAGCGCGACATGGAGCAGACCCTCCCCATGGACAGGCTGCTCTGCGGTGATGTGGGCTACGGCAAGACAGAAGTAATTATGCGCGCATGTTTTAAGGCGGTCTATGATGCAAAGCAGGTGGCGGTCCTTGTCCCGACCACCATACTTGCAGAGCAGCATTATGAGACCTTTGTGTCGCGCTTTTCCGCTTTTCCGATAAAGATCGATTTTCTCAGCCGTTTCAAAAGCAGAGCTGAACAGACAGAGACCCTCAAGGCCGTTGCCGCGGGAGATGTGGACATCATAATCGGCACACATATTCTGCTGGGAAAAGGTGTTCATTTTTTAAATCTGGGACTTCTCGTTATTGACGAAGAGCACAAGTTCGGCGTAACGCATAAAGAGAAAATAAAGGCCATAAAGAGCAATGTGGACATCCTTACGCTCTCTGCAACCCCGATACCGAGGACACTCCATATGGCCCTTTCGGGAATCAGGGAGATGAGCTCAATAGAGACCCCTCCGGAGGACAGGCTCGCGGTAAAAAGTAAAGTTGCAAGATTCAATCCAACGCTGATAAAGGAAGCCCTGCAGTACGAGATAGACAGGGGAGGACAGGCTTTTTTTGTGCACAACCGCATTCATGATATATATGAAATGGGGATCTATCTCAGGGGCCTGGTGCCTGAAGGCAGAATAGGCGTGGCGCATGGACAGATGAAAGAAAAAGAGCTTGCCCAGGTCATGCACAAGTTCTTTCACAAGGAGATCAACATCCTTGTTTCTACATCCATAATAGGGGCAGGACTTGATGTGCCGTCCGCGAATACGATCATCATAAACAGGGCCGACAGGTTCGGCCTTGCCGACCTGTATCAGCTGCGGGGCCGGGTCGGGAGGTCCAATGTGAAGGCATATGCATATTTTCTCATCCCCGGAGAGGACATCATTTCGGAACAGGCCAGGAAAAAGCTCCAGGCCATTCAGGAGCTCGGATATCTTGGCGCGGGTTTCCGTCTTGCGTTAAAGGACCTTGAAATCAGGGGGGCCGGCAATTTGCTCGGGGCCCAGCAGTCAGGTCATATCGAGGCAGTCGGCTTTGACATGTACATGGAGATGCTCGAACATACGGTCTCGAAACTGAAAGGCGAAAAAACCGCCCCCGAGATCGAGCCCGC
>JAJRVB010000120.1 GCA_024277515.1 Nitrospirota bacterium
GCCAGCGGTGTTTTCTGAATGCATCCATCAAGCCGGGTGCTGCCCCTTTTACATCTTTTTCAAATTCCCTGTTGAACTTCTGGATAAAATAGTACACAAGCGGTTCAATATCATCCCTTCTTTCTCTGAGTGGAGGGATATTGATACTCACCACATTCAGCCTCCAGAAGAGGTCATCCCTGAATTTTTCCTCATCCCGCAATGCCTCGAGATTTTTATTGGTAGCGGCTATTATCCTCACATCAGTACTGATCAGTTCCTTGCCGCCAAGCCTCTGAAAGCAGCCGTCCTGAAGCACCCTCAGCCACTTTGCCTGAATGGCAAGGGACATATCGCCTATCTCATCAAGAAACATCGTCCCTGTATTGCACTGCTCGAATTTACCGATTTTCTTGTTGTCAGCTCCGGTAAAGGTCCCCTTTTCATGACCAAAGAGCTCGCTCTCGAGGAGATTCTCGGGAATGGCAGCGCAGTTGACGGGAAGGAAGGGTTTATTGACCCGCCTGCTGTGATGATAAATCGCCCTTGCTACCAGTTCCTTTCCCGTGCCGGTTTCCCCTCGTAACAGCACCGTCACATCACTCTCAGCCACCTGTCCGATTTTTTTGAATATTTCGAGCATGGCAGGACTCCTGCCGATTATCCTGTCCCCTTTCTCATCCCCCTCTTCATCAAAGGTCACAGGGGTTGACATTTTTTTGTCCATGACCGCCTTTTCGATCATGGAAATGAGCTGTGCATTGTCAAACGGCTTTGTGAGATAGTCGTACGCGCCATATTTCATGGCGGTTATCGCCCGCTCGGATGTGCTGTGCGCCGTCATCATAATGATGATCAGATCAGGATACAGCGACTTGAGTCTCTGAAGGGTTTCGAGTCCGTCCATCATCGGCATGCTCACATCCATGACCACAAGAGCGGGATGTTCCTTGCCCGCCTGTTCTATGGCTTCTATCCCGTTGTTTGCGGTAACCACATCATATCCCAGTCTGCCCAGGATTTTTTTAAAGGAATAACAGACCCCCTTTTCATCGTCCACCACAAGAATCTTATTCATGATTAACCTCTTTTGGTAACCTGACGGTAAACACCGTGCCCTTACCCTCATTGCTGTTAAAAAACAGATTTCCGCCATGAGATTTTATTATATTATATGCTATTGAGAGCCCCAGCCCGGTACCCGCGTCTTTTGTAGTAAAAAATGGGTCAAAAATCCTGGAACGGATATCAGACGGGATACCCCCTCCCCTGTCCCAGAACATGATCTCCACAAACCGTTCGTCCGACTTGCCGGATATGCGTATTTCGCCTCCGTCCGGCATCGCCTGCACCGCGTTCAGCACCAGATTCAGAAATACCTGTTCAAGGAGAGCCCTGTCAGCCCTGACAGGGGGAAGGGCTTCAATAAAGTCTTTATGCACGGTGATACCGGAGCTTTCGATATCAAATGTGGCAAGGGACAATACCCGGTCGATCAGGGCGTTTACATCCACCTCGGAAAAATGAACGTCCTTCTGCTTCACAAAACCGAGAAAGTTCGTGAGGATATTATCGATCTTGTCAACCTCGCTGCTTATGACCTCGGCGTCCTCTCTGGTCATGTCAGGCTGCTCACGGAATGCCTGAAACATCATCTTGAGCGTAGTCATCGGATTTTTCAGCTCATGCGCGAGTCCAGCCGAAATCTGGCCTATGGAAGAGAGTTTTTCCGCCTGCAGAAGGTGCGTATAAGTATACGCTTCTTCCATCTTTTCCTTTGCCGTCTTGAGCTGCAGCGAGAGCGTGTTGAAATTACGCGCGAGATATCCGATCTCATCACTTGACCTTACATCTACTTTGGTGCCGTACTCTCCCCGGCCGAGCACCTTGGTAAATTCGATAAACCTGTTCAGGGGTTCAGTGATTAACCGGCTGAATACCAGTGACGCGATAATCCCGAGGAAAAGGACCAGCAGAATTACAGGATACGTTATGTATCTCGCCCTGGTCAGGGTCTCGCGCAGACTGTCTTCCCTTATGCCCAGATGGAGCTCCGACTTTGTGGCCTTGAATATGTTGGTGCCTACGTCCCTTATATATCCTTTCTCCGTTTCAAGGAGCTGCACATGAAGGGGATTATCGCCGAGCGGGTTCCAGGAAAGGAGATCAGGAGGGGTCCCGTTATCAAACGTATGCACAACGATCCTTCCCTCCGGGTCGGTCACAAATATGTATTCCACATCTTTTTCCTTGGCAAGCACCTCACTGAACGCGCGTGATGTCTGAAAATAGTCCTTGAGCAGGATATAGTTTGCGATCCTGTCCGAGAGGTTTCCTGCTATGGAGATGGCCCTTTTTTCGAGTTCTCCGCGAAAAGAATCAATAAAGACCCCCCTGATCGATATGATGATAAAGAAGCTGATGCTGATCGCGACCGTAATGGTGAGAAGGGTTATCTTTGTCCTTAATTTCATCTGTCCATAATCCCGTATTCGCGTGCGAGGGCCTTGACCCTGTTCAGTTCAAGTTCATTGATTTCTGAAAATCCGAGCGGCATGTCCGTTTTGTCCCAGTCAAACAGGATATCATTGTGCTTGCCCGTCGGGTCAAAGGCAAGAAGCGAGACCTTGACCGCTTCCACAATCTTGCTGTCCACAGCGCTGTTGTAGGCAATGAGGCTGCTGGGGTATGGAGCAGACTTCTTTATGATCCTGATCTTCCCCTCAAAGGCCAGCCGGTCTGCAAGGGTGTCTTGGATCCCGCCCGCATCGCACTCACCATTAAGGACCGCCTTTACCACATTAATATGCGACCCGGTATACATATGACTTCCCAGGTCTGCAAGTGTGATTCCGGCATCTTCAAGCATCTTTCTCGGGATGAGATGTCCCTGAGTGGACATTTCAGATCCAAAAGCAAAACACCTGCCCTTCA
>JAJRVB010000121.1 GCA_024277515.1 Nitrospirota bacterium
CTTCCTGTACATCTGATCTCTTTTCGTCATCCGGCTTGGTGTATACGGCCTTCAGTTCAGCAATATCGTCTGACGCCATTGTATGGAACGGCCCGGCAACCGCTTCGAGTGACGCACGAATCCTGCCTTCCGTTTCAACGGTGAAGCGTGCGATTTGAGGGTTGATTGTCTCTGTCATAAAGGTGTCGAGCGCCTGCCTGAATTCCTGAAATACAAAATAGAGGGTGTTTGAAAATCCTGAACCCGTCAGCTTTTCCCTGTACTTCTCAACCGGCACGGTGTAGTGGTTCACAAAGTCCAATGTCTGTCCCAGCACACTGTTTGTATGGGCATTGAAAAAATTATCGATCCTTTTTCTCAGATCCCTCATTATGTCGCCCTTGGCCCCGTTTAATGTGTTTTTGATCAGGGATTTTATCTGGATCATCCGCTTCTGACGGTATTCCATCTTCCTGATTGTTATTGATACGCCGTCCGCATCCTTTTCGAGAAGTTCCCTGTTCATCCGGCACCAGTGTTCAATCCCGGATATCATGATATTCATCCGCTCAAGGTGGTTCCTCAGCAGCAGGCCGAATCTCTCCTTCGTCAGTTTCGTATTCAGGGATGATTCAAACCTCTTGGTCTCTCCGTCCGAAAAAGAGGGAAACTCTTCCTCAGCTTCCCACTGGGTCAGCCGGAGACGGTCCTTCTTGCCCAGTGTTCCAGAGAGGGACTTAAACAGGTTGTACAATGCAGAAAAAACGTACACGTCCGGATCAGGTCTGACCAGCGCCAGTTCCTCCTTCACCTTCCCGATCACCGACTGCAGGTCATTCAGGGATTCATGCTCGCTGAAATCGATGTTCACAACAAAAAGGATATTCCCGAGTATGCCCATCTTTTTTATCATCGACAGAAAGCGTATGTCCGCCTGGCGGAGCCCTGTGCGGCTGCTGATAACGTACACGATAAAGTGAGTGCGCACAAGATAGTCCTGGATCATGGCCAGGTGGAGGGGGTTGGGAGAATCACTGCCCTGGCAGTCCGCTATTTCAATGGAGCGGTCAACAGTGCCGTCGCTGATTTCGAGTTCAATGTCTCTCAGATACACTGCAAGTGCATCATCTCCGACAAACTCCCGGTGCTCTGCAAAGCGGTCACCGCTGAATACCGCTGTCATCGAATCTGCGGAAATCCTCTCCCTGACAAGATCATAACCTTTAAGATAGAGTGAAAGCAGTACGATGTTGGTATTGCGCACGCCTTCGGTAATAAGCATATCATCACTCAGTCCCGACAAGGCGGACTGCAGGGAGCGCCGGTCCTTTTCACGCCTTATGTCAAATGGCCTGTCATCCGTCCGGCTCTCCCATGTCGGAAGCATGAACAATGCCTGTTCAATGTCGGCGTTCACCTCGTCCCATGACTTGAGAAAGAGGACTGCCCTGACATGCCTGCCCTGCCGGATGCGGGTGACGATTGAGGTAACAACGCCTGCGCCCCTCTTCAGGTAGTCTCCCCTGAACAAAGAATTAACGAGAGTGCTTTTGCCTGACTTTACCGTGCCGATTACTGCAACACGGACGACCTCCTCGTCGATCTGCCGGTGAATATCAGCGCATGTCTTCCGCCAGCCCTTGAATCTCTTGTCAGAAATGTCAGGTTTGTTCAGGTCCTCTGACAGGAGTGCAGATAACGATTCATTGATCTTCAGCACATCCTGCTTAAGGGTGTTATATGTTTCTTTTACCGTCATGTTCTTCAATAATAATTAGGCAAGGTATTTTTGTGAGTACTATTATACCCTTTTTCCCCCTGGAATCAATAATCTCTTAATATTATAAGGAATATTTATTAAATTGAGTCACATTTTGTATGACCGACTTTTGTGAATAAAAAATTTGATCCCCTGACCTGAGGACAAATCCGGAACTGTTCTCACACTCCCGTCATGATTAGCCGCCCTCTTGACGTAAACTGCCTAATAGTAATGCAAACATTGTTTACATGTATAGTTAATACCATAAAACAAAAGATAATATTGTTCATTTAGTCTTTAAATGTAAACTGCGTTTACGTTTGGCTAAGCAAATTCGCCTCAAAAAAATGATCTGGATGCAGCAATCACTTAAAAATCAATCGGTTATATGTCCTGGCATACTAATTGTATATAGACAGGAAAAAAGAGGGAGGAGCCGTGAAAATATCATCAATCTCACAGGAACGAATAGGGCTGCGGGAACGCGGCCTGGGCCGACATTACAGAAAGCCCGCAAAATACGGAAATGACAGGCATTGCAGATTTAAAAGATTTTATCCCTTTCTTCTGGAGGGAGTCATTACAATCCTCATAATAATCCTTGTGCTGGGATTATGGAAGATATCAGGCATGTATGACTGGTGGATACGGTTGGTGGGGAAAGTTATCTGATTAAGATGCTGCGTGACAGTATAGTTTTTACCTTTACGGCAGGGTCTCCAGGGTCTTGATCAATGCCTCTGCCTTTTTCAGGGTTTCATCATACTCTCTTTCCGGGTCCGAGTCCGCAACGATCCCGGCCCCGGCCTGTACATACGCAATATTGTCCTTTATCACAAATGTCCTTATCACAATGTTGAGGTCCATATTGCCGTTAAACCCTATGTATCCGATAGAACCGGTGTAGGGACCGCGCACCACAGGTTCAAGCTCGTCAATGATTTCCATGCATCTCACCTTCGGCACTCCCGTTATCGTACCTCCGGGGAATGCCGCCCTGATTGCATCAAAACAGTCCTTGCCGTCTGCCATGACCCCTTTCACATTTGAAACAATATGAATGACATGGGAATAGTCTTCTGTAATCATAAGCTCGTCAACATCCACCGAGCTGTAATCGGATATCCTTCCAAGGTCATTCCGTTCGAGATCGATCAGCATGATATGCTCCGCCCTCTCTTTTTCATTAAGCAGGAGGTCTGTCCTCATGCGCCTGTCCCCTTCTTCATCCGCTCCGCGCGGCCGGGTGCCTGCAATCGGCCTGGTGTCTACGATGTTCCCCTTCACCCTGACAAGCCTCTCGGGAGACGAGCTTGCTATATGATAATTTCCCATATTCATGTATCCGGCAAAAGGCGATGGATTGATGCTGCTCAGGACTTTATAAACCTGCCATGGCTTCACACTGCCGATGTCTGCCGATACCCGCTGTGAGAGATTTGCCTGAAATATATCTCCGGCCTTTATATATTCTTTTGCCTTTCCGACTATCTCCATGTAATTCTTTTTCCCCATCTCATGCCGGACCCTGACGGGTGAATTCCGGTCTCCACCGGGCACGGTGCCGGCCTCTCTTTTCAGCGAGATTCTTTTATGCAGTATGCTTATTTTTTCATATGCCCTGTCATAATAATAACCCCAGTCACGAGTGCGCCCCTCAGGACTGCATACGGACTCTTCAGCAGCAGGGCATGAGATAATATATGTGTCCCGTAGTGCGTGATCAAAGGCTATTATGGTATCAAACACCAGGAAGTGCGCATCCGGGATGTTCATGTCGTCAACAGCTGTCCTGGGAAGTTTTTCAAAGTAATGGACAAAGTCATAGCTGAGCATGCCCATAGCGCCGCATGTAAAAGGGGGGAGGCCTTTTTCGTCATCCGCTGTATACATACTCATGATCCCTTTCAGTTTCCTGAGGGGATGGCTCGAAAAAACCTTCTTCTTTCCTCTGTATTCTGTTTCTACAATTCCATTTTTTGCAGAGAATATGAGGAATGGGTCTGTCCCGATAAAAGAATATCCCGCGATATTACCCGGGCCTTTAATACTTTCGAGGAGTATGCTGTGCGAAGCGTCAATCCGCTCATATATATCCTGAGGTGAAGATAAAGGCAGTTTCACATAGACAGGGGAAATCCTGCCTGTGTCTGCGCTGTTAATGAAATTTTTTCTGGACGGGAATGTATGAAGCATCGTATTCGTTAGATACTCCGGTAATGTGCGGGGAGATTCAGTGCCATCTGTTAAAGAGATTATGGCTTATTCCCGCGCTGTCAAGGATTTTTCCCACTACA
>JAJRVB010000122.1 GCA_024277515.1 Nitrospirota bacterium
CAAACTCGCCTGGAATTCCATAGAGGTCGAGTATGATCCTTTCAAGTACAACTCCTTTGCCGTAAATGCCGGTGACCAGGTATTCCGGCTGACCAGAGAAATACAGGCCCTGCTTAAAAAAAACAGTGACAGGGGCAGGCTTGGCCAGCTTCCTCCCATACTCGCATTTCAGTCAGTGGTGGATACGACTGTGCCTACTTCCGCCCTGATTTCAGTACTGTTCGACAGACTGCCCGCGGGCGGGCACGAGCTGGTGCTGTTTGATATTAACCGTATAAACGAATCTGCCAGGTTCTTTAATGATGATCCCAAACCATTCCTGGACAGAATGCTGAACAACCCCGGTCTTTCGTACACTCTCAGTCTGGTTGCCAATGAGAATGAAGAAAGCCGCCGGGTTCATCTCTTACAAAAGGAGCATGACAAAGCAGAGGTAAATACTTTTCCGCTTGAAGCTGCGTGGCCCGTGAATATGCATTCACTTTCCCATGTCGCCCTCCCGTTCCCGGTTTCAGACCCTCTTAATGGAGCAAACAACTCGGAAGAGAATCCAGGCGTGCACCTGGGGAATATTGCGCTGACAGGAGAGCGCGGCGTGCTCAGGATACCGGCATCAGCCATGCTGCGTCTGCGCTGGAATCCCTTTTATTCTTACCTGGAGCAGCGTACCGTTAATTTTACAGGACTGCAGGTGCCTGAATGAAGCCTGCTCTCGTATTATGTATGGCTGTCCTTGTATCCCTCCCCGGCAGCGGGTTCCTTTCTGCAGCAGCTCCGCGCAACCCTGACACGGTCGTCCTACTGCACGGCCTTGCCAGGAGTTCTGGGTCAATGGCCTATATGCAGGAGAGACTTACATCTGCCGGGTATACTGTTTTCAATTATGACTATGAGTCCAGGAAGAGTGAAATCGATTCTCTGGTCACAGACCTCCTGCAATACCTGAAGACATGCTGCAGCCGGACGGAATCAGACCTGCATTTTGTCACTCACTCCATGGGGGGTATCCTGGTAAGGGCACTTATGGCCCGGGAAAGGCCTTTGAATCTCGGGAGGGTAGTCATGCTGAGCCCCCCAAACAAGGGCAGTGAAGTGGTTGATTACTTCAGGGACTACACGTTGTTCCGCAAGATATTTGGTCCTGCGTCACTGCAACTGGGGACAGACCCGGAGAGTCTTCCGAATCGTCTGGGACCTGCTGATTTTGAGCTCGGAATTATCACGGGGGACCGGACGATTGATCCGGTCTCATCACTGATCATCCCGGGGGAGGATGACGGAAAGGTTGCGGTTGAACGCACGAAACTGGAAGGCATGTCCGATTTCCGGGTAATGCATCTTTCCCATACATATATCATGGAAGACCCGGAAGTGGTGTCCGAAGTCATATACTTTCTGGAAAACGGCAGATTCAGGTATTCAGAACCTATGGTAAGGTAAGAGGTAACTGCTTGTCGGAATACGGGACGTTGCCCGTTTCCCTGCTTATCTGTTAATATTAATTCTGTCTTAACAATCGAATTCTCATTAATTCAATTTTGCACACAGAAGGCCGCAGGTCATTGCAGTACATGGCATGTAATGGTGCAGCTGCTTCTCCAGTTATAGTTTATCCGGGATTGATGACAAAAAAGAGGATTAATATCTGCCTGAGTGACGATGGTGCCGGGCCGTATCAGTAACAGGTTGCATGCCGTATGAAATTCTCTGTGATGGGGCACGTCAGGAGACATCTTATTTCTGTCCTGCTGTTGGCCTGTGTTGTCTTTGCAGGTCCTGCCTCCGGTGAGGTAACCCCCCCTGACAACTGGGGCCTTGCGTTCGGTGTCCGGTCTGCAGGCATCCTGCATAAAGCTGACACAAATACGGTCAATGATATATTCCCCATGATGTATTATGAGAAGGGCCGTTTTTTTTTACACGGTCTCACCGGGGGGATCACCCTTTTTAACCGGGGAAAAGTGGAACTGAACGCCCTGGCCAGGTACCGGTTCTTTGATATCCCGTCCAATGTCCAGAACGAGATACAGGAGAATGGCCTTGATTACGGTGGACAGGTGAAATATCGTGTTACTCCGTGGTTCAATATGGATGTTGAGATGTTGAGCGATGCAAACGGCCGTATGCATGCCAATGCTGTTGCCAGCTACCTTTATAACAGAGGAGACTGGGAAGTCTTTCCCTATGCCAGGCTGAGGTGGAAGGATGATGACTTTAATGACTTCTATTACGGGCTGAATATATCCAGTCCCGGAAATGCATTTGACATCAGGTTCGGAGCGGAAATCCGTTATCATGTATACAGCAATTTATATGTCCTTGGACATGCGGCCATGACCATTATCGATTCGAAGACCCGGAACACGGATGTGATCGGGAGTTCCACTCAAAGCGAGGTGTTTCTGGGTTTCGGTTTCTTTAAAGACCCGGGGAAACCGGCTGCCTTTAGACTAAAAACACGTCCGTACATTCGGATCGCTCAAGGTTGGGCCACCGGATCAAACATGGGGGAGATATTTACGGGACATACAAAGAGTGACCCCTATAACAATCAACTGACTTCCATTCTCTATGGCATCCCGGTTGCCGATGATCTGTTC
>JAJRVB010000123.1 GCA_024277515.1 Nitrospirota bacterium
GCCTGAAATGCCTTCCCACACGAAGAAAATTGATATCCTTATATTCAGGGTCACTGTCGTGGTCAAGGAGGTCCTTCAGTTTGTATGAGTATATCGGCTCCGTCAGCAGGCATCCTCCTGCAGGCGCCGGATACTCGGTGAGACCAAATTCCTCTGCAAGGGCCATTTGAGGCTTTCTGGAACGGCCGTTCATGTCCATCATCATTTCTCTGCTTATCAGCCCTTTTTCCTCTGGAATCGAAGCGGGAAGCAGTCTGCCGCATAACGGCCTTACTACAAGACCTCTTACATCCGCGTTTCTGTCAATTATCGGAAAACTGTCCTTTCTCTGGCTCATGGGTCTCTGCCCCAGGACTTCTCCGGTGATTATGAAATCAGCGCCGCGAAGCGCCATGAGCTCCCTTGCCTCTTTAAGCATCAGTATCCGGCAGTCAACACAGGGGTTCATGTTTTTGCCATGACCATATTTTGGATTTTTCACTATTTCCAGGAACTTATCAGATAAATGTGAAAGTTTTACTTTAAACCCAAACTTCACGGACGCTGCAAACGGGTCCTTTGAGCAGGATGACCTGTCACTGATATCACAGCCGAAATGATTGAGAAATGTAATGGCTGTGACATCAATACCCTGCTTCTGCATGAGCAGTATTGCCAGGGTGCTGTCCAGTCCTCCGGAATAGAGTGCGATTGCTTTGGGCATGGTATCTTTCTTCATGTCTTGTCCGGAATCATGGGATATTACAGCTGTCGAGTATTTTAAAAATTGATTGTACTGCTATTGAGTCCGGGGGTAAATCAAAGACCGGTCTGCCTTCGAGGTCGAGCTGGAAAATATTTTCATCCTGGGGCACATGATATATGTCTTTAAATGACAGATCAGAATTCGCATCTTTCAGTTTATTAAAATTATCATCAGACACCCTGTTCACAATCAGCATGCGCCTGTCTACATCAAGTTTAAGCTCATCAACAAGATTATTTATCCTTTTGGCGGTCAATACACCCTTTTGTGTCGGATCGCTGATAATGAGCAGCAGGTCTACCTTATGAGTTGTTCTTCTGCTCAGGTGCTCCATCCCTGCTTCGTTGTCTATCACCACATAGGAAAAATCATCGGCCATCCTGTCAGTATATTTTCTGATGATATTGTTGGCTGCGCAGTAACAGCCCGGACCCTCCGGCCTGCCCATGACCATGAGGTCGAAGCCGTCCGATTCGATAACCGACTGCTGCACCTGGTAGTCGAACAGCTGTTCCATGCTCATTCCCCCCGGACGGTCCGCCCCGCTCCGGATCTTTTCAAGGGACTCTTCGCGAAGCTTCCCGATCGTTGCATGGATTTCAACCCCGAGCGCTTCATTCAGGCATGAGTTACTGTCAGCGTCTACGGCAAGGACCGCCTTCTTTTTGCGTTCAACAAGGTAGCGAACGGTTAATGCCGCAATAGTTGTCTTTCCTGTGCCGCCTTTTCCGGCGAATCCGATGACATATGCCATAATGTGTAGATTAACCTCTCATTACATTATAATCAAAATTCCATATTTCGGGCTATAGCACAGGCAGCTTTGACAGGGCCTCCCTGATTTTTTCTTCAGGATACTCATAATCACTCAGCTTGCCATCCATGAAATCCGCATATGCCTGCAGGTCAAGATAGCCGTGCCCGCTCAAATTAAAGAGGATGGTCTTTTCCTTCCCCTCTTCCCTGCAGAGAATCGCCTCGTCAATAACGGCCTTTATCGCATGCGCGGTTTCCGGGGCGGGGATGATTGTTTCCGATCTGGCAAACTGCAGGGCAGCTTCAAACACCCCGGTCTGATGATATGACCTGGCTTCAATCAATCCGTCATGATAAAGCTGACACACAAGCGGAGAATCAGCATGATAGCGAAGACCGCCCGCGTGAATCCCCGGCGGGATAAAATCATGTCCAAGGGTGTACATCATCAGAAACGGGGTAAGGCCCGCCACATCGCCGAAGTCGTATCTGAATTCTCCCTTTGTGAGGGTAGGGCAGGATGCCGGTTCTACAGCTATGACACGTACCTGCTTTCCGTTAATCTTGTCGTGAACGAACGGAAACCCGATGCCTGCAAGGTTGCTGCCCCCGCCGCAGCAGCCAATCACGATATCAGGATAATCCCCTGCGATCTCGAGCTGCTTTTTTGCCTCCTGACCAATGACCGTCTGGTGCAGGCAGACATGATTCAGCACGGAGCCGAGGGAGTAATTGGTCTCTTCATGAGTGGCAGCGTCTTCAACCGCCTCTGATATGGCAAGACCAAGGCTGCCAGGATTGTCCGGATCTTCCGCGAGCGCTTTTCTGCCGGCCTCCGTTAATTCAGAAGGGCTCGCATAAACATTTGCCCCCCATGTCTCCATAGTGATCCTCCTGTATGGTTTCTGGTCGTAACTGACCTTGACCATATAGACCGTGACATCGAGGCCGAAGAGGTTGCCTGCGAGCGCCATTGCCGACCCCCACTGGCCGGCCCCTGTCTCTGTTGCGATCCTCTTTATGCCGGCCTGTTTGTTGTAATATGCCTGTGGAATCGATGTATTCGGCTTGTGGCTCCCCGCAGGACTGACGCCCTCGTACTTGTAATAAATCTTTGCAGGGGTATTCAGGAGCCTTTCGAGCCTGTGAGCCCGGTACAGGGGAGAAGGCCTCCACAATGCATAGATATCCAGCACTTCTTCAGGGATGTCGATCCAGCGTTCCTGGCTTACTTCCTGCTCGATGAGGGCCATGGGAAATATGGGCAGCAGGTCATCGGGAACGATCGGTTCTTTTGTACCGGGATGCAGTGGCTGTCCGGGCAGGTTCGGCATGTCAGCCATTATGTTGTACCACTTGCGGGGCATCTCTTTTTCGGACAGAATGATTTTTGTCTCTTTCATGTATCCTCCATTCATTTGATTCGATCAGGTGATAAGAAAGTACAAAAGAACACGAAATATCGTGCAAATTTGATTCACCCGAATATTTCAGGGACAGGGCAC
>JAJRVB010000124.1 GCA_024277515.1 Nitrospirota bacterium
AACATGTCAAGCCCAGGTAAGGTTCTGCGCGTTGCGTCGAATTAAACCAAATGCTCCACCGCTTGTGCGGGCCCCCGTCAATTCCTTTGAGTTTCAGCCTTGCGACCGTACTCCCCAGGCGGCGTACTTAATGGTTTCCCTTCGGCACGGATGACAATTGTCACCCACACCTAGTACGCACCGTTTAGGGCGTGGACTACCAGGGTATCTAATCCTGTTTGCTCCCCACGCTTTCGCGCCTCAGCGTCAGTCATTGCCCAGAGGGCCGTCTTCACCACCGGCCTTCCTCCTGATATCTACGCATTTCACCGCTACACCAGGAATTCCGCCCTCCCTTGCACGACTCAATCCTGACAGTTTCAAATGCACTTCTTGGGTTAAGCCCAAGGCTTTCACATCTGACTTGTCAAGACGCCTACACGCCCTTTAAGCCCAGTAAATCCGAACAACGCTTGCCACCTCTGTCTTACCGCGGCTGCTGGCACAGAGTTAGCCGTGGCTTATTCTTACGGTACCGTCAGTCGAATAAACGACCTTCTTCCCATACTAAAGGAGTTTACAACCCGAAGACCTTCTTCCTCCACGCGGCGTCGCTGCGTCAGGCTTTCGCCCATTGCGCAAAATTCCCCACTGCTGCCTCCCGTAGGAGTCTGGACCGTGTCTCAGTTCCAGTGTGGCCGATCGACCTCTCAGTCCGGCTACCCGTCTTGGCCTTGGTGAGCCGTTACCTCACCAACAAGCTGATAGGCCGCAGGTCCCTCCACAGGCGCCTCGATTGCTCGAAGCTTTTACCCCAGGGTCTTTCACCCCGGAGTCATATTCGGTATTGAGCCCGGTTTCCCGGGGGTATCCCAATCCTGAGGGCAGGTTGCCTACGTGTTACTCACCCGTTCGCCACTAAGTAACATGGTGCTTCACACCGAAGCGATCAGCTCCATGCACCCCGTTCGACTTGCATGTGTTAAGCGCGCCGCCAGCGTTCGTTCTGAGCCAGAATCAAACTCTCAATTATAAAAATTGACTGCGGGCCTACTTTTTAGTTCTCAAAGATCAAAAGAAATACTTGGATGTACTCCCTACAAAACATTATACCACGTATTGCAGCGAAAAAATATAGGCTACAAAAGATCTATAGCCTGACGAAGTACTATCACACTTAAACTCTTCTCAAAAGTTAAGCATGATATTTTTACCATAAATGCCATACACAGTCAACACCCCAAATTCCCGGGATATTCAGAAATACAGCGTTATAGAGACTGTTTACTACTATTATCTCTAAATATCTAAGATTTACAAGACATTTCTAATATCATATTTTTCATCCTTATTATATGTCAGGTAAAACAGCGGGATCACAACTGTAAAGTGTAAATAACCTTTAAAATCCTGGTTCGTTTTTTTTCGGAACCACAATAAAACAGTGCATTTTTCTGTCCTTTTTCCATTCTTGACACCTACTGATTCATATTGCTATAGTAATAGCACTTTACAGCTGAGAGTGCTAAAAATGATGACTAAACTTGACACCAGAAGAAAAGAAATATTGCGGGCAATTATACAAAGTCATATTGATCTTAATGTACCTATCGGATCCATTCTCATAACACAGCGATTTCCGTTTAAATTATCCCCGGCCACAATAAGAAATACGATGGCCAGGCTCGAGGAAATGGGATATATCAAGCAGCCCCACAGATCGGCAGGGAGAATTCCTACAGAAAAAGGTTACCGGTTTTATATTGATACCCTTATGGAGGACCAGTCGTTATCGGTGAATTCAGACCTATCCAGAGAGTTGTCCAGCAGGCTCGGAACAATAAATAATGACAGTAAATCACTGATCAGGGAAGCTGCAAGGTCTCTTTCCCTTTTTTCTCGTTATTTAGCCATTGCAACACCTCCGAAAATAGATGACATCCTGGTCAAACGGATCAAGTTTATCAAATATGACCGAAGGAAGGTGCTGGCGGTAATTATTTCGGATGAAGGTGTAATCAAAAACAGGATTATTGAACTTGACGACATATATTCACAAAAACAGCTTGATGAGGCATCAGATGATCTGAACACCAAATTCAGCGACCTGACTATAAGGAAGGTGAGGGAAGAGATTGCATATCAGATTTACAGGGAAAAAACAGTCTGCAACCAGTTAGTCGCAAACTTGCTTCATTTTTGCAAGGAGATTATTCCGTCAGACTATGATGATTTTTCCCTCAATAGTCTTTCAGGCACTTCCAACCTGCCGGACTTTGTAAACATGAAACAGGTCAAGGCAATTTTACGAGCTATTGAAGACAAACGTTTTATGTTAAAATTACTTCAACAGATAAGTGATTCAAAGGGCACCCAGGTATTTGTCGGGATGGAGAATATATTTCCTGCAATGAAAGAGTTGAGTATGGTCGTTTCAACATTCAGTTACAGAAAACATGAAAGCGGCACCGTGGGCATCATCGGCCCGACAAGGATGAACTACAGGGAACTGATCCCGATTGTTGATCATACTGCAAAGGCCCTGACACATATATTATCTGAAGCCTGAATGTCCCAAAGGAGAAATATATTCATGACTGAAGAAGAGAAAAATGAGCCCTCTGAGGACACTGCGCAGGATGACACCGGACAGGAAACTGCGGACGAACCACAGGGCGATACCAAAGGCATAGAAGCACTGAAAAAATCTCTTAAAGAAGCAAATGATAAATATGTCAGGCTGTACGCTGATTTTGATAATTACAAAAAAGTCACGGCACGGAACAAGGAAGAACTTCTCAAATACGCAAATGAAGAAATTATATCGGATATCCTGACCGTGATTGACCATCTGGAACTGGCGCTTCAGCACTCCGAGGAGAATAACGCCTCAGATTCTCTGGCGGAAGGGGTGCAGCTGACACTGAAAGAATTAAAAAACGTGCTCGAAAAGCAGGGCCTTGTTACAATAGATGCGTTAGGCAAACCTTTTGATCCCTCGGTACACCACGCGATGTCTAAAATTGAAACTGATGATGTGGAGGAAAATACTATTGTAAAGGAGTTCAGGAAGGGGTACAGGTTAAAAGAGAGGGTATTAAGGGCGGCCCTTGTAGGGGTTGCGGTAAAGAAATCCGAATCAGGAAACACAGAGACTGAAAGCCCCGGGAACAAG
>JAJRVB010000125.1 GCA_024277515.1 Nitrospirota bacterium
CTTTGCAATATGTTATCTTCGGGTAAAGTTTCTTGGCTTCCTTCATGGCTACCGGGTCGTATGCCCTGATTTTTGCCCCTCCCTTGAGCAGTTTCCTGATGATATAGAGAGAAGGGGCGTCCCTGAGGTCATCCGTGTTCGGCTTGAATGAAAGACCGAGCATGCACACGGTCCTGCCCTTTAACTTTCCCAATGTCCCGGTGATCTTGGCTGCAGCCTTTTCTTTCTGAAATTCATTTGCCTTTACAGTAGCCGCAATAATGCCGAGGTCAACATCATTTTCCTTCCCGATCTGCAAAAGGGCGAGCGTGTCTTTCGGGAAGCATGATCCCCCGTATCCCGGACCCGCATGGAGAAACTTGGGGCCTATTCTGCGGTCAAGCCCCATCCCCCTTGCCACGGTCTGCACATTTGCCCCTGCGACTTCACAGAGGTTGCCGAGTTCATTTATAAAAGAAATCTTTGTGGCCAGAAATGCATTTGAGGCGTATTTTATGAGTTCCGCGGTCTTGACATCCGTAATTACAATGGGGGTTTCAATGAGGTAGAGAGGTCTGTAGAGGTCCCTCATGATCGCGGTCGCCTGGTCGCTCGAGGTCCCTATAACGATCCTGTTGGGCCTCATGAAGTCTTCTATGCCCGCGCCTTCTCTCAGGAACTCGGGATTCGAGACAACATCAAAGTCTATGCTCTCTTCCAGGTTTTTTGAGATGATCTTCCGGACCTTTTCCCCGGTGCCGACCGGCACAGTGCTCTTGGTCACGATCACTTTATAGCTCTTGATGTGTTGTGCGATCTCCTTTGCAACGCTCTCAACATATTTCATGTCCGCGGAGCCGTCACCCCGCGGGGGGGTCCCGACCGCTATAAAGATCACGAGTGAAGAATCCACGGCATCGGCGATATTCGATGTAAAATGCATACGGCCGGCCTTTATATTTCTCTGCATTATCTCTTCAAGTCCGGGCTCATAAAACGGCACAAGCCCCTTTTTCAGGGTTTTGATCTTTTTTGCATCATTGTCGACACAGGTGACATGCAGTCCGAATTCCGCAAAACAGGCCCCTGTAATTAATCCGACATAACCGCTTCCAATAACCGCAATATTCATTTTACCTCCCTGGAGAAATCATGAAAAATAATAAATTGTCATTATACATCCTTTTATTATATATGTTTTCTTTAATAATTTGCCGTCCGGTCAATAGTCTCCTTCAACCAGCACGGCCTTGAAATAGCCGATCGAGGCCTTGCTCCTCATCAGAACGGGAAGTTTTCTCTCATCATCAGTGGCCCAGATAGTTATGTCTCCGGTTTTCGGGAAAATCCCCTCTGATTTCAGGATGGGTTTAATAACTATGGATGCGAACTCACCCGCAGGCACCCGGACTTTTTCTTTTCTGAGGACCTTGATTTCCGTATTCCATAGTTTTCTGTTATCGAAGATGTCAATGTACAGGGACCGGCCCACGATCAGGTCTGATTTGGTGACTTCATAAAATGCAGACAAGGGATCATATGCCGGCTTGTCGAAGTAGTATTCAAATATGGTGTCATCAAGGATATTATGAAATACGATTTTCTGGGGCCAGTTGTCAGCCCCTCTCTCAAAATAGGTGACCTTGTCCCTTTTATGACGGCCCTGGCGGACCTTGAGGGTAAACTTTTTGGGGTAGCCGTCAGGATACAGGATGCTCCGGGCCACATCATCAACTTTATAGAAGAGTGATATCAGAGGGGCGGATGTGGCATGGGTCTTTATTTCAATACCCTCAGGGGTTTTTTTGTAATATAGAATTGCCGTGCCTGCCCTGATGCCGGTCCAGTAGATGTGGTAAATGAATTTCTTGTTGATTGAAGGGGAGGCCCCGGCAGAGAGGGGGAATGAGACGCAGAGTATGCCGAGCAGGAAACAGAGGCAGATGTTCCCCCTGATTGCTGAGTACAGCCCTGATGCGGCGTGCGCAAATTTTTTAGTGTTCATATCATATCTCCCCTAACCCTGCCTACCGGCAGGCAGGCCCTCCCGAATCGGGTCTCAATGTGAGGGTCGATCCGACTTTGCCAAAGAGGGGAATACATATTGGATTATAGTTAATAAAATATTAGTTTGATGCCCCGCCTTGCAGGTGGGGAGCTTTACTTCATTATCCGGGTCAAGGCCCGGTGTACTGTTTCAACCCTGATCCGGTCCATGCATATAAAGTCTCTGCAGCTCTTTCTGCGGCATGGCCTGCATCGGGCATCAGAGGTGATAACATTTAATTTTCTGTTTTTCTGCCAGCCGTACGGCCCGGTCTTTAAAGGGTCGGTGGGACCGAAAAGCGCTACGGTCGGTATGTCAAGCGCGGCTGCAATGTGCATGGGTCCGGAGTCATTGCTAACCACTGCCTGTGCGCCGGCAATTAAGGCAGCAAGTTCTTTCAGGCCTGTTTTTCCGGCAAGGTTTATTGTCTGCTTTGATGCAGCATCCATTATTTTGCCGGCCATGCGTTCATCTCCGGTGCTGCCTGTGATGATACAGGGCAAGGAAATCTTTTTTGTGAGGGCCGCAAATTTTTCCGGGGGCCATCGCTTTGTTTCCCACCGCGCGGAAGGGACCAGGATGATATACTCGTCAATTTCTTCGAGCAGAGTTTTTACCCTCGATCTTGCCGTGTCTGTTATATAAACGGGAAACACCACCTTCTTTACATTCGCGCCGACCGCCTTTGCAGCTTCAAGGCATTTGTCTACGGCATGAGTATCTCTCCGGACGGCTACTTTTTTGTTGTAAAAATACCGGCCCCCCTCGCGGGCATCGGCGAAACCGATTTTTTTCATTGCCGGTGTAAAAAAAGCTATGAGTCCGCTCCTCAGAAGGCCCTGCAGGTCCACAACAACCGTATAATGTTTCAGCTGAAGCTGCTTTTTCAGGGTGGACATCTCTGACAGGGTTTTCCTGAACCTCTTTATATTTTTCCATGCGTCTTTATTGAATAATATGAGTTCATTAATCAGGGGATTGCCCTCGAGAATTCCCTTGAGAGGAGTGCTGATGACCCAGTCAACAGTGGAATCAGGGAAAGACTCCTTTATTGTATGCAGAAACGGCAGTGCATGAATGATGTCTCCGAGTGAGCTCGGTTTTATGACGAGTATTTTCATTAAATTAGCTGTTATTGCTGAACAGGCAAGCTTGTGCATAGTTTATAGAAACAGCCGCGTGATTATCAACCGGAACGGCTAGTAACTATTCAGTTACGGGTAATAATAGCAGGCAATAAGAGATCAAATATAAAAAATAAAGAATCAAAATTAAGGAGAATTATTTATATGATAAAAAAACTTCCCTAATTTTGGTCTTTGGTTTTTGGTTTTTACATTTTCATGTCCGGATGATATCTGTAACTGAATGGTTACAATGGCTAATGGCTACATCAAGGCTCTTTACTTATCCCTTCCTTCCATGATATGATTAGCCGCTTTTTATGAAAAGGATGGAAATGGTTTTGTCGTGCATCTTTCGGGCCGCTGTTTTTATCGTCCGTGACTCAAGTGCGGCATCATCTGTTCCGAATAAAACACAACCGGTCAGGGCGCCGGTATTATACAACAATAGAAGGAGATATTTATGAGAGGGACAAGCAGGAAGACATCAAAAAAAGAGAGTACCCAGGACAAAAACAGCCGTTCTTCTGTCTCGCGGCAGAAGCCGGGTCCAAAGAAATTAACGGCTGCAAAGGGAAACGGCAAAAACACATCAGCCGTACAAAAACCACATGCTGAAAAGAGACAACCGGGTATCAGAAAGCAATACCTCAAATCAAATGAATCATGTAATGTGACTTTCAGACTGCCAAAGGAAGCTGCTGCCGGCGCTCAGGTTGTTACCATTGCGGGGGACTTTAACGGATGGAATGTTATGGATACCCGGATGAAGAAACTCAAGAGCGGTGATTTCAAGGCGACCCTGAAACTGGGCTGTAATGCAGCATACAGGTTCCGTTATGTTATTGACGGCACCCGCTGGGAAAATGACTGGTGCGCGGACAGGTATGTGCCGAATTCATTCGGTTCGGACGATTCGCTGGTGATTGTCTGAATATTATATTGATAAATCATTGAGTCAGAATCCACTCAACGGCTTCAGGCAGGTCCTTTGCGATAAAAGAGGCGCTCGTGTTCTCAAAAAGAGGAGTTTGTGAAAGCAGTATCCCGGCCCCCCCGACTTTCTTTACGAGAAGGACATCCGACTCCTTGTCGCCGATTATATAGGAGCCCCTCAGGTTTATTCTGTGCTTGAGTCTCGCTTCGAGGACCATCTGCGGCTCCGGCTTCCGGCATGCGCAGTGTTCATCAGGATGGTGGGGGCAGTAGAGAAAATCATCCATCCCGAGTTCTTTTTGAAGATACGCGTTGGACCCCTTTACAAACTCTGTATCCACAATACCCCTTGCTATACCCGACTGGTTTGTGATGCCGATGAGTTTAAAGCCTGCCTTCTTTAATTTTTTCAGCCCTGCCCTGACACCCCGCAATATGACCAGATCATCGAAACTGTTCAGATAGTTCATGTCTTTGATAAGGGTGCCGTCCTTGTCGAGGAAGACGGCCCTGTTTACACCGAGTATAGTCTTTACGGAATCAAATACTTCACTTGCGGAAATGTTCTGCATGCAGTCGAGATGTTCCTCAGGGCACTCCCTTTTCATGCATGGGGCGCACGGGAGGTCTTTTGAAATGACTTTATGCCCCTGTCCGAAAGGCCCTGTTGCAGTGCTGTCAGTGGAGCCGAAAATTGCCGCGACCGGCACAAAGAGCGCGGAAGCCATATGCATGGGGCCTGAGTCATTGGTAACGAAGGCATCGCACTCTGCTGTTAATGCTGCAAGCTCTCTGAGGCTGGTCTTCCCTGACATTACCATTATGCGGGGGCCGTAGTTTTCCATCTTCATCCGTAGTTTCACCCTGTTTATTTGCTCAACGATTTCATTCGCAATTTCAACTTCGGACGGTCCTCCGAATATTATGATCCTGCCATTCAGTTCTTTGATTATTTTGACGGCGAGCTCGGCGAATTTCCCGGAAGGCCATCTTTTTGCCGACCCGTATGTTGCCCCCGGATTAATGCCGATAAGGGGCAGGTCTTTCTCAGGGAAGAATGATGAAAGCAGTGTACGCGCCCATTGGCGCTCTTTGTCAGTCAGGTGAATGTATGGCCGGGTATCGAGAGTTTCAATGCCTGCTGACCTCAGAAGGCCCTGGTAGTAATAGACTTGATGTTGAGAGAGGATTTCTTTTTCTACGGGGACCGCCTCTGTTAAGAGAAAGCCCCTGCCGTCCCGTTTGTATCCTGTCCTTTCCGGGATGCCTGCAAGCCAGGTTACCAGCGCTGCGTCAAATGCATTTTGAAGCAGTATGGCTTTATCGAAGCCCTCTTTACGGAGTCTCTTTGCGAGTTTCAGCTTTCCTGTCAGGCCCCTGTAACTGTCTTCATATAGAATGATTTCATCGATGTCCGGGTTCTCCTGAAAAATCTCCGACACCCAGGGTTTGACAAGCAGGCTTACCCGGGCGTCGGGGAATGCATGGCGTATGGTCCTGATTGCAGGCAGGGTAAGGACCGCATCGCCGATCCAGTTTACACCCCGAATGAGAATTTTCCCTGGAGGATCACTCATTTGCGGGTTTTTTTGCCCGTAGTTTTTTCCCTGTTCCTGCTGC
>JAJRVB010000126.1 GCA_024277515.1 Nitrospirota bacterium
CTCTGACTTTGATATTGACAGGTTCATAGATACAAAAGAGCAGAAAAAGATGGACAGGTTTATTCATCTTGGCCTGGCTGCCGCCACCTTTGCCATGGAAGACTCCGGACTCGAGATTACCGGAGACAATGCGGACAGAACAGGCGTTATTGTGGGGGCCGGTGTCGGTGGTCTGCCTGCAATTGAACGTTATAAGCAGGCCCTGCTTGCCAAAGGGCCAAAGAGGGTCTCTCCGTTCTTTATCCCAATGACTATAATTAACCTTACTGCCGGACAGATATCCATCCGTTTTGGCGCGAAGGGCCCGAATCTGGCCGTTGCTACAGCCTGTGCAAGCGGCACCCATTCGATCGGTGATGCTGCCAGACTGATCCGGCACGGTTATGCCGATGCGATGATATGCGGCGGGGCCGAGTCCGTTATAACGCCCCTGGGTATAGCCGGGTTTACATCCATGAAGGCCCTCTCAACAAGGAATGATGATCCTGAACGGGCAAGCAGGCCGTTTGACAGGGACAGGGACGGCTTTGTCATGGGGGAAGGCGCAGGCATTCTGGTCATAGAAGAACTGGAGCATGCACGAACCAGGGGGGCAAGGATATATGCGGAAATATCAGGGTATGGACTTAATTCAGACGCATATCATATCACAAGCCCGGCCCCTAATGGTGAAGGCGCTGCGCGCTGTATGAAGGCCGCTTTAGATGATGCCGGGATGAATCCTGAACAGATTGACTATATAAACGCGCACGGGACGTCAACGAAATATGGTGATGAGCTCGAAACGGCCGCCATCAAACTGGTGTTCAGGGAACATGCCTATAAACTATGTGTCAGTTCAACAAAGTCGATGATAGGACACCTCCTCGGAGCTTCCGGCGGAGTGGAGGCTGTAATCTGTATCCTCGGCATTAAGAACAGTATTGTGCCGCCGACAATTAACCTTGAAAATCCGGATCCGGAGTGCGATCTTGATTATGTGCCGAACAAGGCAAGAGAGCTTGACCTGAATATTACAATGTCCAACTCATTTGGATTCGGTGGAACCAATGCATGCGTCATCTTCAGAAAATTTGACCGCTCTTGAAAGCTCTTTAGGTTATACGTTTAAAAAGAAGGCCCTGCTTAAAGAGTCACTCACTCATAAATCATACGCGCATGAACAGTCAAGAAAACATACCCTTTTCAATGAACGTATGGAGTTTCTGGGTGATGCGGTGCTTGAACTGATTATAAGCGAGCACCTGTTCAACTCATACCCCGAATACACTGAGGCCGACCTCTCCATAATCAAGGCATATGTGGTGCAGGAATCAACTCTGGCCCGGACCGCAAAGGACCTCGATCTGGGGAAATATCTCCGCCTCGGCAGGGGGGAGGAAATGACAGGGGGCCGGGAAAAACCGTCCCTTCTCGCAGATGCATTTGAGGCGCTGCTTGCAGCCATTTACATAGACGGGGGGTATAAAAAGGCAAAGGAATTTACACTCGGACATCTCTCGGAACGGATTGTCGAACTCTCGGAAAAGAACATTATCTTTGACTTCAAGACAAAGTTTCAGGAAGCGGCACAGGCGCAGTTTGGTGTACTGCCGAAATATGTAACCCACAAGGAAGAGGGTCCGGAGTACAAGAAGACTTTTGAGGTAAAGGTATTTATCAAAGACAATTTCCTTGGTTCAGGCAAGGGAAAAACCAAAAAGGCTGCCGCGCAGAAGGCCGCTGAGCAGGGGCTGAATAAAATCATGGAGGAAAATGAATCTAACGTATAAAAAGTCCGGGGTTGATATTCAGAAGGGAAACAGCCTGGTAGAGATTATCAAGCCATTGGCGCGGGCTACATTCAAGCCGTTTGTAATGACGGACATCGGCTCTTTCGGGGCATTATGCAGTCTGGATACAAAGCGGTACAGAAATCCTGTTCTTGTAAGCAGCACAGACGGAGTCGGGACAAAATTGAAGATCGCCTTCATGATGAACAGGCATAATACGGTAGGCATTGACCTTGTTGCCATGTGTGTGAACGATGTCCTTACCAGCGGGGCCAGGCCGCTTTTTTTCCTTGATTATTTTGCATCAGGAAAACTTTCCACCCGTCAGGCGGCAGATGTTATCAGGGGCATTGCCGATGGATGCAAAATGGCTGACTGCTCGCTGATAGGCGGAGAGACCGCTGAGATGCCGGGATTTTATGAGAGGGGAGAATATGACCTGTCCGGATTTACAGTGGGTGTTGTCGACAAAAAAATATCATAACCGGGTCTGCCATAAAGGAAAGCGACGTACTGGTGGGGCTTGCTTCAGGCGGGATTCACAGCAACGGGTATTCGCTTGTGAGAAAATTATTCTTTGACATAAAAAAGTTCAGTCCGAAAAAGAAAATCAAGGAACTCGGCTGTACGATCGGGGAGGAACTTTTAAGACCGACCAGGATATATGTGAAAAGTGTGTTAAAGATAATCGACAGCTATACCGTCAAGGGGATAGCCCACATAACGGGCGGCGGCCTGACCGAAAACCTTCCCCGTATCCTCCCCCGTAAGGAAAGGCTGAAGTTTGTTATTGAGAAAGAGAGCTGGCCGGTCCATAACATCTTCAGGCTCATTCAGCAGATGGGCAATGTAACTGAGAGTGAAATGTTCACCACATTTAACATGGGCATCGGCATGGTACTCATAGTGAAACAGTCTGATGCCCGGCATATTGTCCGGAGACTGAAACGCCTGGGGGAAGATGCATTTATCATCGGTAAAATTACAAAGGGCAATCGCTCAGTAAAATACATCTGAGAGGGAGATATCAAATGATTAAGTTAGGTGTTCTCGCTTCCGGGTCCGGATCCAATTTTCAGTCCATAGTAGACAGTACTGAATCAGGTTATCTCGATGCCCGGGTAGCGGTGCTCATCACTGACAAACCAGAGGCATATGCCATCGAGCGCGCAAAGAAACATGAGATAGAGCAGCTTGTTCTCATTCCAAAAAACTTCCCCGACCGTGACACCTATTATTCCCATATCGCTGATGAGCTGAAAAAACGGGGCGTGGACCTGGTCATACTTGCCGGATTCATGAGGGTCGTGGGAAGCCCGCTTATCGATCAATACCGTGAGAGGATAATGAACATTCACCCTGCCCTTCTCCCCTCTTTCCCCGGACTGCACGGCCAGAAACAGGCGGCTGACTATGGTGTCAGGATTTCGGGATGCACGGTCCATTTTGTGGATGAAGGAATGGATACAGGGCCTGTCATCATACAGGCTGCCGTGCCTGCTTATCATGATGATACAGAGGAGAGCCTTGGCAAACGGATACTTAAACAGGAGCACAAAATCTTCCCGTACGCCATCAGACTTTTTTCAGAAGGCAGGCTGTCGGTTGAAGGGCGAAAGGTTATTATAAAGGGTGAACGGGAAGATTCCGTAATCATCAACCCCCCGCTTGACATGGATTGAAGAAATCTAAAAATCAAAGACCAAAGATCAAAATTAAGGAGAATTATTTATACTATAAAAAC
>JAJRVB010000127.1 GCA_024277515.1 Nitrospirota bacterium
GGCCGGGACGTTGAGTCGATGATTCGGGACCTGACCGGACTGGCGCTGAACATGGTCAAGACAGAGCAGATGGAACGGGTACATGAAAAGGCCCAGTCGCTTGCCGAGGAAAAGGTCCTCGATATTTTATTGCCGCCCCCAAGGACAAAAAGAAAGAGCGCTGCCGATGAGACGGAAGATTCGGGTGAAGATGAAAAGCGGAGCTATGAGGACACCCGTCAGAAGCTGAGAAAGAAACTGCGGGAAGGGGGGTTTGATGACAGATACATTGACCTGGAGGTCCGCGAGAAGGTGGTGCCGTTTGGCGTTGTCTCCAATATCGGGATGGATGACCTCGAAATCAATCTCAAGGAAATGCTCGGCAATTTTCTCCCGGACAAGCCAAAACGGAAAAAGGTGAAGGTGCCTGAAGCCATGCGGCTTATTGAGCAGGAAGAGGCGGGCAAGCTTATTGATATGGATAAAGTTACCAGGGAGGCGATTGAACGGACAGAACAGAACGGGATTATATTTATAGATGAAATAGACAAGGTTGTATCCAGAGGTTCTGCTCAGGGTCCGGATGTGTCACGGGAAGGCGTCCAGAGGGACATGCTCCCGATCGTGGAGGGCTCGACTGTGACTACGAAACATGGACCGGTAAGGACGGACCACATACTCTTTATTGCAGCGGGAGCATTCAGCATGTCCAAACCGTCCGACCTTATCCCGGAACTGCAGGGACGGTTTCCCATAAGGGCCGAGCTGGATGCCCTCGGAAAAGACGAGTTCCTCAGGATCCTGCAGGAGCCGAGAAATGCCCTGATAAAGCAGTACGTTGCACTTATCGGGACTGAAGGTATAAAGTTGGCGTTCAATAATGACTCCATTGAGGAGATCGCTTCAACCGCTGCACTGGTGAATGAAAAGACCGAGAATATCGGAGCGCGGCGTCTGCATACAATCCTTGAAAAACTCCTTGAAGACATATCATTTGAAGCCCCGGACATGACGGACAAAGACCTGGTAATCGATCAGGCGTATGTACAGGAAAAACTGAATGACATTATCAGGGATGAGGACTTAAGCAGGTATATTCTGTAAATCTCTGCTAAACACTAACTGCTTATACAATATCTGTAACAAATGTCAAAATCCAAATGCCAAATGAAATACTAATGACCTTAATGTCAAAAATCTCATAAGAAGTAATCATACAACAAGCATAACTCTTCGACTTATAGTTGTAAACCAGGGGCAACTAATCCGGGTGTCTGCCGTTTTTTAAATTTAGGTTTTGACATTTACTTGTAATTTGAGCTTTGGCATTTGACATTAAGTTACACAGTCAGGGAAAGCATTTATTAGTCCTGAACAGCCTTTTCGAGTTCAGGGCATGTTTAATGATGAGGAGACCTCTAACCATGCCCTATTTGCAGTCACCGATACGGCGGCCGCTCATTTTCTGGGTCATACTCATTCCCTCTGCATCCATCTGCATTTCGCCTTTGAAGGTCGTTCCGGAATACGTAATCCGTCCTCTGCCTTTCATGGTTTTCCCCTGGTCATTACATTGCATTTCCCAGGTGACGGTATTGCCTGAAACGTCGGATTTGGTAATAGAACATTCCTAGTTACGGTCTTTGCCCTGCGGCACGTTCTGTTCGGAAGTCATGCATTGTGTATGGGTAAATGCGGGCATGGCCATAGGCATTCCGGGCATTTCCATTTGTGTCGTGATTTCCCATTTTCCGTCTTTCATGTCAACACCTGCCGAGACATAAGATACGGATACTGCACTTATGATTATGATGAAGATGGCTGCTATGCGATACATGATTCCCTCCTTTAATAAAGTTTTCATTTTTGCCTTGATCTCTTGAATGTATTAATCAGACCGTTCGTTGATGAATCGTGCGTTGAGACCTCATTATCGTCCCTTAGCTCCGGCAGTATGTTCCCGGCAAGCTGTTTGCCGAGTTCAACGCCCCACTGGTCAAAGCTGAATATATTCCAGATAACACCCTGGACAAAGATCTTGTGCTCATACATCGCGATCAGACTCCCGAGTGTGCGGGGGGTCAGCTTTTTACATAAAATGGAGTTGGTCGGTCTGTTGCCCCTGAAGACCTTGAATGGCGCAAGCTTCTTTATTTCGTCATCACTTTTCCCCGCGGACCTGAGTTCCTCAACAACTTCTTTCTCTGTCCTGCCCTTCATTAAGGCCTCTGTCTGGGCAAAGAAATTGGAGAGCAGGATGTTATGGTGGTCACCCGTGGGATTGTGGCTGACTGAAGACGCGATGAAATCGCAGGGGACCATTTTTGTGCCCTGATGTATCAGCTGATAAAATGCGTGCTGTCCGTTTGTCCCGGGTTCTCCCCAGATAACAGGGCCGGTCTGGTAGCTGACCGCCCGCCCGTCCCTCGAGACATATTTGCCGTTGCTCTCCATATTGCCCTGTTGCAAGTAGGCGGGAAACCTGTGCAGGTACTGGTCATACGGTAAAATCGCCTCGGTCTCCGCCCCGAAAAAATTATTGTACCAGATCCCTATGAGCGCCAGGATAACGGGGATGTTCCGCTTATAGGGTGTGTTCCTGAAATGATTGTCCATGGCATGTGCGCCTTCAAGGAGTCGGGTAAAGTCTTCAAATCCAATGGAGCATGCGATGGAGAGGCCAATTGCCGACCAGAGTGAGTACCTTCCCCCGACCCAGTCCCAGAATGCAAACATGTTTGACGGGTCGATGCCGAATTTCTCGACCTCTCCGGTATTGGTAGACATGGCCACAAAATGCTTCTTTATGTGATCCTGATCCCTTGCAGTATCCAGAAACCATTGGCGCGCTGTATGGGCATTTGTCATCGTCTCCTGGGTCGTAAAGGTCTTTGATGCGATCATGAATAGTGTTGTTTCAGGGGATATCTTCCTGAGTGTTTCAGTAATATGTGTACCATCAATGTTTGAGACGAAGTGTACATTCAGGTGCGGTTTTGCATATGGCTTTAATGCCTCTGTCACCATGACCGGCCCCAAGTCAGAGCCCCCTATCCCGATATTTACGATATCGGTAACGGCCTTACCCGTATATCCTTTCCACATGCCGGAGATGACATCGCCCGAAAAATCCTCCATCTGCCTTAAAACAGCATTCACTCCCGGCATTACATCCTTTCCGTCAACATATACCGGGGCATTAGAACGGTTTCGCAATGCCGTATGGAGGACCGCCCTCTGTTCCGTCTCATTTATTCTGTCTCCGGAAAACATCTTCTCTATCGCGTCAGGGAGTCCTGCTTCATCTGCAAGCTCAAGGAGAATGCCGAGGGTTTCCTCATTCAGGATATTCTTTGAGTAATCCAGAAGGATGTCTTCAAAGCTGGTCGAGAACCTGGAAAACCTGTCCGGATCATCATGAAACATGTCCCGCACCTGCTTGTCTTTCATGACATGAAAATGGCTGTTCAGTTTTTTCCATGAGGATGTTTCCAGGGGATTAATCTTGTCGAGCACCGTACCCTCCGCGTAAAAAAATAAAAGTTTTGCGATTATCTGATA
>JAJRVB010000128.1 GCA_024277515.1 Nitrospirota bacterium
AACCGGTTTCTCGGCCCTGAATGCGCAAAGGAGATAATCGGCCTGTTACAGAATGCCGGCATAAAAACGTGGTACGCGGGTGAGGCCACTACCCCGGAATTTTCCGCGGGGATTGAGATGTTGGGTGCTGCCTGCTCTATCAACCTTACGCCGTCGCATAATCCTGCGAACTACGGCGGTTTTAAATTCAACCCTTCAGACGGCGGACCGGCGGGGACTGAAATTACCACACGTATCGAGGAGATCGCAAATGAAATAATGGCCGCGTCTCCCGAGCTTGAAACCGTTCCCCCTGAACACATTGAACGGGTTGATCTTACCGAACTGTATATCAAATATATTACCGCGAAAAAAACCCTGGACCTGGACAGAATACGCTCATTTATAAACACTGAAGACTGCCTGATCTGTATAGACAATGTACACGGCGCCTCAAGGGGGCGGATCCAGAGGATTATCGGGACAAGCGATAAAATACGTTATCTGAGAACCGAAGATGACTACCTCTTTGGAGGGGTCGCTCCTGAACCCTCTGATACGAATATGGAGGGAATCGGGCATGTCCTTTCAGGAAGCGACGCCCGATTCAAGCTTGGTGTCATCCTTGATCCGGATGGTGACCGCATACGCCACGCGGATGATCAGATGAGGATCAGCATGAATTACTTAGGGGCGATGGCGCTGCATTTTCTGTGTGTGCACAAGGGGTTTTCAGGCGTGGCCGCAAAGTCCGTGGGCACGAGCAACCTGGTAAACGCGATAGCGGAAAAACTAAATATTCCCCTGAGAGAAACAATGGTCGGGTTCAAGAATTTCAGGCCTTATATGCTTAAAAATGCTGAAGAGAGGGCGGTGGTATGCTTTGAGGAATCTGACGGGATATCCGGTTATAATCACACACTGGAGAAGGATGCGCTTTTCGGTATTCTGCTCGCGATAGAAATGATGGCGGTCACAGGCAGGAACCTGAGTGATTACCTGACTGGCATTATGAATGAGTATGGACACTACTATCCGGACCGGTCCGGCATTGAGGTGGACCGTGCCCTTGCCGGCGATGTCCTTGCGGAAAAACTTTCCTCGATCCGGGAAAAATATAAAGCAGGCTCTGCTGTTGAATTCAACGGGACTCAGCGGAGGATAAAGGACGTGATAACCGTGGACGGCACAAAACTGGTTTTTGATGACGGTTCATGGCTCATGATACGCCCTTCCGGCACCGAGCCGAAGGTCAGGTTCTATATTGAGGCACGTACAGAGGAAGAAAAGAAGGCGGTCTTTGATACGGCGGAGCGTATGACCAGGGAGGCGCTGGGCATCGAGTAAGTCCAGGGTTTTTGTGTACGGGAAGATACCGGTTCACTGAAGGTTTTTCAGAAAACCGACAAGCAGCCTGACGCCCGTTCCTGTCGCGCCCTTTGGTATATAAGGCCTGTCTTTGTCGGTCCACGCAGTACCTGCAATATCGAGATGGACCCACGGGACTTCACCAGCAAACTCCTTGAGGAAATAACCTGCGGTCACAAGTCCCCCTGACCTTCCCGATGAGTTCTTCATGTCCGCAATCTCACTCTTTATATAACTTTTGTATTCATCATACAGAGGCATCTGCCATACCTTTTCAGAGGTTTCCTCCGAGGCCCTGCTGATCTTGTTCATTAATGAGCTGTCATTTCCCATCATGGCGGCTGCCTCATTGCCAAGGGCTATTGAACATGCCCCGGTAAGTGTTGCTATATCGATGATGGCTGACGGTTTAAATCTCTTTGAATAACCAATTGCATCAGCCAGTGCAAGCCTGCCTTCAGCGTCGGTGCTGATAATCTCTATTGTCTTGCCGTCTATGGTTTTGACTACATCGCCCGGTTTTGAGGCATGACCTCCCGGCAGATTTTCCGTTGCCGGCAGGATGGCTATTACATGCAGTGGCAGGTCCATTTCAGACACGGCCTTCATTACTCCCATGACTGCTGCTCCGCCCGCCATGTCATATTTCATCATTTCCATCCCGAGGGCGGGTTTGAGGGAAATGCCCCCGCTGTCAAACGTGATCGACTTTCCGATCAGCACAATGGGGGATATATTCTTTTTTCTGTATGTCATCACAATAAACTTTGGAGGTTCCGCCGTCCCTTTTGCCACCGAGAGGTAAGCGCCCATCCCGAGCCTCTCTGCTGCTTTCCGGTCAACGACCTTTACCGACACTTGCTTGAGCGACTTTGCGAGCTTCACGAGCATGGAGGGGGTCATATCATTTGAGGGGGTGTTGACCAGGTCCCGCGCCAGGCAGGCTGCGGATGAAAGCACTTTTACCTGCCTGATACGGTTTCGTAAATTTTCTTCCGAGAGGACTGTAATGCTTTTCAAACCGTCATGATCATCTTTTTTGTATTTCTCAAAACGGTACAGGGACAGAAGGCCTCCTTCAAGGAAGTCATCCGGCATGAGTTTAAGCGTTGAAAATGTTCCGGTAGAGAGGGCAGCCTCCCGGATGTTCAGTTCCCTGAGACGGGATAAGGCCCTGCCCCCGGCAGAGCGGAGCCGTTCGCGTGTGACCTCTTTTTTCTTGCCGAGTCCGATCAGTAGTATC
>JAJRVB010000129.1 GCA_024277515.1 Nitrospirota bacterium
GAACTGAAAGAAAAGTACAAAAACGATTCCGCAAAGATGCAGAAGGAAATGATGGCGCTTTACAAAAAACACAAGGTAAATCCGATCGGCGGCTGTCTGCCAATGTTTCTCCAGATACCCGTATTCATCGCCCTTTACAATGTCCTTCTTAATTCCATCGAATTAAGAGGCGCGCCCTTTATCTTCTGGATAACGGACCTTGCGGTAAAAGACCCCTATTATGTTTTGCCTGTCGTCATGGGGGCCACGATGGTGCTTCAGCAGAAGATGACACCTACGGCAATGGACCCGAAACAGGCGAAGATGATGATGATGATGCCTATTGTATTTACATTCATGTTTCTATCGTTCGCCTCTGGACTGGTCCTGTACTGGCTTGTGAACAATTGCCTCGGTATTGCCCAGCAGTTTTACGCCAACAAAAAAGCTTCCTGATAAAACATTACCCCCTTGCTTTGCGCACAGACTCCTGACAACCGCGGTCCATTTCAGTAAACTATAACATGCACCCTGAAGATACCATAGCGGCAATATCGACCCCTCCGGGTCACAGCGGCATAGGCATTGTAAGGCTCACCGGCCCTGATGCGGTCACCATAGCTGACAAAATTTTCCGCTCCGCAGGGAAGAAAAAAATAAGGCATTCCAGATCGCACAGGATCATGTATGGTCATATCACAGAGCCGGAGACCGGAGAGGCGGTCGATGAAGTCCTGCTGACGGTCATGAAGGCGCCGAACACATATACCAGAGAAGACATTGTTGAGATAAACTGCCATGGCGGGGCCGTTCCGATTCGAAGGGTCCTGGAGCTCTTGTTAAAAAAAGGTGCGAGGCCGGCTGAACCGGGAGAATTTACCCGGAGGGCCTTCCTGAACGGAAGGATCGACCTTGCCCAGGCTGAGGCGGTTCTGGACGTAATAAACTCCCTCACCGCTGAAAGTCAGAAGACGGCGGTTCAGCAGCTCAGGGGAGGGCTCTCCAAAAAATTGGAGGCCATTCAGGAAAACATGATAGGGCTTACCGTCCTTGTTGAGGCCCACATTGATTTCCCTGAAGAAGATATAGGGGCCCTTTCGCTGAAAGAAATAAAAAAGAGGGCTGAGACGATCAAACGCTCCCTTAAAAAGCTGATCAAGAGTTCACGATACGGGATGATCCTGAGAGAAGGCCTCAGGACCGCCATTATAGGCAGGCCGAACGTGGGCAAGTCTTCCCTGCTCAATGCATTGATAGAGCATGACAGGGCCATTGTGACGGAACTCCCCGGGACAACAAGGGACATGATCGAGGAGTATCTGAATATTCAGGGTCTGCCCGTAAAAATTATAGATACCGCGGGCATTAGAGAAGTCGGAAACATCGCTGAAAAGGAGGGAGTGCGGAGGAGTCTCGCGTTGATGGAAGAGGCGGATTTGGTGCTGCTGCTCCTTGATGGAAGTGAGGCGCTGCATGATACGGACAGAGAGCTGATCACAAAATCAACTTCATCGAATACAATTCTGGTTATCAACAAGAGTGATCTGCGGCAGAAATTAGACCTGCTGAAATCCCCCGGCGCCAAAAGAAAAACGGTCAGGATATCTGCAAAGCAAAAGAGAGGTCTTGAGACATTAAAAGACGCAATACTCGAAAGAGTAGCGGGCAGACAGACCCGCCCCGGTACTGATGTCGTCACCAATGTAAGACATGTCCATGCCCTTGAAAGGTCGCTTGAGTCAATAAACGCGTTTCTTGCAGGGATTGATAAAAAAAGCTCGCCGGAGTTTCTCGCCGTTGAGCTGAGGGACGCACTCGATGCAACAGGAGAGATACTGGGGATAACCACATCCGATGATATACTTGACAGGATCTTCAGCAGCTTCTGCATCGGAAAATAGGAAGAGGGGTCAGGGGAGATATAATCTGATTTTATGCGATATAATGAGCCTTAAATGATAAAGCGTATCCAGCAGGTCAGACAAGTCCTGGTATTCACACTTGTCCTGAATATCAGTGTTGCTGCGGCAAAAATAATCTATGGCTATGCAACAGACTCTATCAGTATGCTCTCTGACGGGTTCCATTCCTTTTCGGACGGAACATCCAATATAATCGGTCTCATCGGCATCTGGATATCATCCCGGCCTCCGGATGAAAGTCACCCATACGGCCATAGAAAATTCGAGACCCTTTCCGTAATCGCAATAGCATTACTCATTTTTGCATCTGGTCTTGGAATCCTGAGGGAGGCATATCAGAGAATTCAGAGCGTAAACAATATTGAGGTCACCACACTGAGCTTTATTGTCATGGCTGTCACGCTCGCGGTAAACATCTTTGTCATGCAGTATGAAACGCGAAAAGGCAGGGAGTTAAAAAGTGATTTTCTGCTTGCGGATTCCATGCACACGAGAACGGATATCTACATATCACTCTCAGTGGTCATCAGCCTCATAGCGGCAAAGATCGGATACCCTTTTATCGACATTCTCACGGCCCTCATTATCGTTGTCTTCATTGCAAAGACGGGCTTTTCCATTCTTAAGCCCGCCACGGATGTGCTTACGGATTCCGCATGCATAAACCCTGATGAGATCCGGGATGCAACGAACAGCGTTAAAGGTGTAATGGGGTCTCACCATATAAGGACAAGAGGGACTGAAAACCATGTGAATATAGACCTGCATATATTCGTCGATCCTGAGGCAAAGACAAGGGATTCGCATGAAGTGGCACACTCGGTCGAAGAAATATTAAAGAATAAGTTTCCAGCTGTTAAAGATGTTGTCATCCATGTAGAACCGTCCCGCCGCAGGCCGTCCTGACGGCAA
>JAJRVB010000130.1 GCA_024277515.1 Nitrospirota bacterium
CTCTGTCCAGAAAACCGATACTCATCACGAGCTACGGTTACGAGCATAAACAGGGGACATCCATGGCTGCCCCTCATGTTTCCGGGGTTGCAGGACTGATAAAATCATTGTCTCCCGGACTGACAAACATTGAGATAAAAGACGCGATAATAAAGAGCATTGATGCAAAACGTTCGCTTGAAGACAGGGTCGCCACCGGAGGAAGACTGAATGCGGTGAAGGCGCTTGAATATTCTCTTTCACCATATGCGCCGTCCGGATTGACGCTTACCCCTGTATCCATTTCTCAAATCAGCCTCGAATGGAAAGACAATGCCTCCAACGAAGACGGCTTCAATATAGAACGAAAAGAGAACGGGGGCGGGGCTTTTTCCTTGATAGCCAGCGTAAGCCCTGATACCACTTCTTATTATGATACCGGCCTCACACCTGAGAAAGCATACTCCTACAGGGTCCGGGTGTTCGGTCCGTCCCTGGGGGACAATGCCTATTCAAATGAAGTCAGTTCAACTGCCCGGACCGCTTCCGGAAGTGGAGGCGGAGGGGGCGGATGTTTTATTGCAACCGCTGCATACGGAAGCATAATGCATCCCTATGTGAAAAGGCTGCGCGAATTCAGGGACAGGCATCTTCTGAGTAATACGGCCGGCAGGATACTGGTTGAGTTCTACTATAAATATTCACCGCCTGCTGCAGGCGTTATAAATGAAAGTGAGGGCCTGAGACTTGCAGCAAGGGTACTGCTCACACCGCTTATAATGGTTGTAATGTTTCCTTATGCATCACTGGGTCTGTTTATAATGATGCTGTTTGCTACGGTTGGTGTTATACGTATGAAACGTTCTCCTTTCAAGTCTCCCCCTTTTCCAAAGAGGGGAATACATATTTAATTATCGTTAATAATATTAATATTTTGATGCCCCGCCTTGTAGGCGGAGAGCTTCACTATCCTGCATAAAATTTGTTTTCAGTTGAGCAATATCTGCTTTTTTCGGGTTATATTAGATAGTATGAAATCAGATCATGATTACGACATTATTGTTATAGGGGCCGGACATGCAGGGTGTGAAGCAGCCCTTGCAGGGGCGCGGATGGGCCTGCATACCGCGATTTTCACCATGAATATTGATATGATCGGCCAGATGTCCTGCAATCCGGCGATCGGAGGGCTCGCCAAAAGCCATCTGGTAAAAGAGATAGACGCACTCGGCGGTGAGATGGCAAAGATTACGGACATGGCCGGCATACAGTTTAAAGTCCTGAATAAGAGCAAGGGCCCTGCTGTCTGGGCCACCAGGGTACAGGCGGACCGGGCACTCTACAGGAAGTTTATGAAACAGGCCCTTGAAACACAGGAGGGACTGGATATCAGGCAGGAAAGTATCGAAGAAATCCTGATTGAAGATAATCATATACAGGGAATCAGGACTGTTTCATGCAGTTACCATGCACGATCGGTTGTCATTGCCGCCGGTACATTTCTTAATGGATTGATTCATATCGGGCTGGATAATTATCCGGCAGGCAGGATCGATGAGCCGCCATCCATAAACCTGCCCAAAAGCCTGGCTGATATCGGCTTCACAATCGGCCGCCTCAAGACCGGCACCCCGCCGAGGCTGGATGAAAAAAGCATCGACTTTTCTGTGATGGAAATCCAGGAAGGAGATTCTCCCCCTCCCGCGATGTCGCTGTTTACTGAGAAAATTACCAATCCGCAGGTCCCGTGTTATATGACTTATACGGGAGAGATCACACATGAAATAATAAGGGACAATCTCGGGAATTCACCCCTTTACAGCGGTCTCATCACAGGCATCGGACCGAGATACTGTCCTTCTATAGAAGACAAGGTCGTCAAGTTCAGTGACAAGCCGAGGCACCAGATATTTCTGGAACCTGAAGGCCTGGAAAATGACGAATATTATGCAAACGGCATTTCCACAAGCCTGCCGCGTGATGTGCAGGTAAAAATGGTGAGAAGCATAAAAGGCCTTGAAGACGCGGAGATCAGGCAATTTGGATATGCAATAGAATATGACTTTGTCTTCCCGACCCAGCTTAGACCGACGCTCGAAACAAAGCGTGTTCAGGGGCTGTTTCTTGCAGGACAGATAAACGGCACTTCAGGTTATGAAGAAGCCGCTGCCCAGGGGCTTATTGCCGGAATAAATGCGGCCCTGAAACTTAAAAAGAAAGGGCCTTTTATCCTTGGCAGACACGAGGCATATATCGGCGTACTGATCGATGACCTGGTAACAAAAGGGACCAGAGAACCGTACCGCATGTTTACATCAAGGGCGGAATACCGGCTTCTGCTCCGACAGGACAATGCCGACATGAGGCTTATGGAAA
The DNA here is from genome assembly GCA_024277515.1 of Nitrospirota bacterium. Lineage (GTDB taxonomy): Bacteria > Nitrospirota > Thermodesulfovibrionia > UBA6902 > UBA6902 > JAJRVB01. The sequence continues at coordinate 2,356 of JAJRVB010000130.1, forward strand.
AGGGGCATAACCTTGGGCTCATTAATGACAGACATTTCAATGACCTGAACATAAAGAAGGCGTCAGTAGAAAAAGAACTGAAGAGGATTCAATCCACCCGCATAAAACCGGCCCTCATCAATCCCCTTTTGAAAAAACTCGGGAGCTCGCCCATTCCGGAAGACACAACCCTGTACCAGCTGCTCAAGAGGCCTGAAGTCCGGTATGCGCATATAGCTGAAGCAGCCCCTTGCGATAACGGCATTTCGCAGGATGTGATGAACCAGGTTGAAATTCAGACAAAATATGAGGGTTATGTGAAACGGCAGGCAGACCTTGCTGAAAAGTTCAAAAAAATTGAAGGGAAGATCATTCCAGAGGGATTTGTGTACAATGGTATCAACGGACTCTCAAAGGAAATTGTTGAAAAACTCGAAGAAGTAAGACCCCTCAACCTCGGCCAGGCAAGCAGGATTCCCGGCATAACGCCCGCGGCAATATCACTTCTTATGATAGCGGCAAAGCAGGCACGGGAAAAAAATAGATAAAAAAACCGGCCCCTTCTCCTGAAGGGACCGGTTTTGCAGGGTAATTGCTATTTAATCCTTTTTGTATTTTAAAGGAAAGTGCTTGTGCGTCTTCTCAAGCCTGTCCTTAAAATCAAACTTGTACTTGGCATCAACTTTCTCGGTGAACGGGCTCTCTTCACCATGACATGCCATGCATCCTGCCTCATCTTCCGATGGGATGATAAGTCCTATCGCCTTGAGCTCTTCAGTGGTATAACCCGTCTTTTTCCATTGTTTCTGATTTTTCTTCATGAACTTTTTGTACTCACCGCCCGGTCCATGACATGATTCACACTGCACACCTGCCAGTTTTGGAGTCTTTTCAATGCTAGAGAAACCACCTTCCTTGCCATAGCCGGTTGTATGGCATTTCAGACAGCCCTCATCATGGGTATAATCCTTGTCAGGATCCAGACCGGCCTTCTTCTTTTCATCAGCCTTGACACCTGCCTTTAAATTCTCAAAGCTTGTTGCCATCTTTGTCTTTTTCCATGATTTATACTGCTTCATGTGGCATGCCTTGCATTTTTTCGCTCCAATATATTTTGCAGCGTCAGCATTTACACCTGTTATGAGCAAAAGCGCCATAACAAACAACATCGATACGAGTCCTGTTATTACCTTTTTCAAGATGTTACCTCCCTCCTGTTTAAAGATTGATATTTTACTGCGACAGCAGTTTTCCCTCTGCCCTTTTCAGGCAGTAATCTGTCAGATTTAATAAAGTATGAGTAAATCAGGTCTCAAAATCCGGTAAGGTAGTATACCAATATCAGCTGATCATTTGCTAAAAGATATTTTAATTTTATTATAAGAAAATCATGGGATTAATGGCGGAGGAGGTAGGATTCGAACCCACGGACCTTTCGGTCTACGGTTTTCAAGACCGTCGCCTTCGTCCACTCGGCCACTCCTCCATTTTCGAGTCAATGAGTTAATGAGTTATGGAGTTTCAAAAAACTCTTCAACACTCTAACCCTTCAACTCATTAACTCTTACTTATCTTTTCCGTTCCCATGAAATGCTGAAGGGCTTCAGGTATTATAACAGAACCGTCTTCCTGTTGGTAATTCTCGAGTATTGCGGCAAACGTACGGCCCACGGCAAGTCCGGAGCCGTTAAGCGTATGTACAAACCTCGTGCCCTTTTTGCCCGGGCTCTTGAACCTGATACCTGCCCTTCGTGCCTGAAAATCGGTAAAATTGGAACACGAAGAGATCTCCCTGAACTTCTGCTGTGCCGGAAACCAGACTTCCAGGTCATATGTTTTTGCTGCTGAAAACCCGATGTCACCTGTGCAGAGAGACACAACACGATAATGCAGGCCCAGCCTCATGAGCACCTCTTCCGCGTTCCGGGTAAGGGCCTCCAGCTCATTGCAAGACTCCTCGGGCTTCACAAATTTGACCAGTTCAACCTTGTTAAACTGGTGCTGTCTTATCAGCCCGCGTGTGTCTTTGCCGTGTGAGCCGGCTTCTCTCCGGAAGCATGGCGTATGCGCGGTATAATATATGGGGAGATCATCCTCATTCAGAATTTCCTGACGGTGAATATTTGTCACAGGCACTTCTGCTGTGGGAATTAAATAAAAACCTTTGGAGTTCTCCTTGAATAAATCTTCTTCAAATTTCGGCAACTGTCCCGTGCCTGTCATTGCCTCTTTGTTGACGAGCACAGGAGGAAATATTTCCGTATATCCATGTTCCTTTGTATGCAGGTTGAGCATAAAATTCATCAGCGCCCGCTCAAGCTTTGCACCCGCGCCCTTATTAATGACAAACCGTGCTCCCGCAATCTTTCCGGCCCTTTCAAAATCGAGTATGTCCAGTTCCTCGCCGATATCCCAGTGATTCAGCGGTTCAAAGGAGAATTCCGGCCTGGCCCCCCATGTCCTGATCTCTACGTTTTCATTCTCATCCTTCCCAACAGGCACAGACTCATCAGGGACATTGGGGATAAGAAGCAGTTCCTGCAGGGCATTCTCTTCAAGCGCCCGCAGGGAACTCTCTTTTTCGGTGATCCGGTCAGATATCTCTTTTGCCCTGCTCAATAAAGAAGCGGCGTCTTTCCCCTCTTTTTTCAGTGTTCCTATTTCTTTCGTCACCCTGTTTCTTGTCTGTCTCTGATCCTCAACCTCTTTTAGTACATCCCGCCGCCTGTTTTCAATTTCGAGAAATTTATCGAGTATCGCGGTGCTTTCATTCCTCTTCCCGAGGGCCTCAATGACCTTGTCCGTATGTTCTCTGACGAATCTTATGTCCAGCATCGTTATTTACCTTTCAGTTTTACCTTATATAAAGTAAGCCAAAACAAATTAAAAATCAACAGAAACGCCTCATAATGCCGTTTGTCCGGCATATTGCCGAGGTTAAGGAAAGAACAATTCTTCTGCTATAATAAACTATCTTGAAAGTCAAGCTTGCATACAGGCTGCTATTTGCTTTTACTTTAGCATTACTTTTACATGGCCGGACATATGCCGTTAATGTTGAAGTAATTCCAGGAGAAGTGATTCCTGGGGATGTTTTTCTTCTTAATGTACAAGCTGACAAGAGTGGTTCCGCAGCAGCTGAATTTCGCGGGGGAAAAATAAGTTTATATCCTGCCGAAGAAGGGCAGCTCATTGCATTAATACCCGTGGATATTAATACACCTCCAGGGAAGTACAACATAGATATAATCAGAGGCAAACAAAGGACATCTGTTTCAATAAATGTAACGTCTCACGAGTTTAAAACAATTAAACTCACCCTGCCTGAAGGAAAAGTCACATTAAGTCCTGCAAACCAAAGGCGTGCAGTAAAAGAGGCGGAGCTCCTGAAACAAATCTGGCCTCAAAAGACGGCACGGAGATGGAGCGGAAGGTTTACCAAACCAACTGATACCAAGACATCTACAGCCTTTGGCGTTAAGCGGATCATGAATGAAAAAAAGACGAGTGTTCACAGGGGAATGGATTTCAGGGGAAAAACAGGAACTCCTGTAAGGGCAATTAACGCCGGGACCGTACTGCTGACAGATAATTTATTTTATGGCGGTAATACCTTGATCGTTGACCACGGCATGGGACTCTATTCCGTTTATATGCACCTTTCTGAATTCAATGTTTCAAAAGGCAAAAAAGTATCAAAAGGACAGGTTGTCGGATTTGTGGGAAGTTCGGGAAGGGTAACAGGGCCGCACCTCCATATGAGTGTTAAACTGAATGGTTTAAGTGTTAACCCGGGATCTCTTTTTAAGCTTGACATGGATGAATAAAAACAATTTGACAGGGAAAATCCTGTGGGTATCCATCTTCGGAATCACAATGGGCTTTTTCGAGGCGTCCGTCGTTGTATATCTCAGGGCCATCTACTACCCTGATGGCTTTGTTTTTCCTTTAAAGTTATTCAGAGATTACATAATTGCGGTTGAAGTGTTCAGGGAGGCTGCCTCAATTTTTATGCTTGTCGCGGTTGCAGCCCTGGCAGGCAGGAGGATATGGGAGAGATTTGCCTGTTTCATATTGGCATTCGGTATATGGGATGTCTTTTACTATGTTTTCCTCAAGATCACACTTGACTGGCCGTCTTCTCTGCTGGAATGGGACGTCCTCTTTCTGATCCCCCTGCCATGGATAGGGCCTGTCATAGCCCCTGTATCCATAGCCCTGTTAATGATTGTTGCCGGCATACTGATTATTTGTTCTTCGCATAAAGGACATGACTTCAGGCCGACGATTATGTCATGGGTTCTTGCATTGGGAGGGATTATAATAGTACTCTACTCTTTCATGTATGATACGGGCGCAACCCTGCACCAGCAATTGCCAAAGCCGTACAGGTATGAGCTTCTGATTTTGGGAGACCTGCTGTTTATCGCGTCGTTTCTGATCTCGTATTTTAAAATGGGGAAACATGCGTAGGGGCAAATTCATGAATTGCCCCTGCGGCTCGATTAACGTTTAATGTATATCTATCTGATTGCAATCATCACAGCATACATTCTGATAGTCATCTTCGGTTACTGGCTCGATTTTCTGAACCTTTCCCACCTGAGAAAATACGGGTCTGTTATCCCCCCGGAATTTGAAGGACAGATAGATCAGGATTTATTGAGCAGGACCCGTGACTACAACATTGAACATGCAAAGTTTGATTTCATCGCCTCTGTTTTTAACAATATCGTTTTTCTGGTTTTTATACTTGCATTACTGAACATTTATAATTCATGGGTCGTCTCGCTTGATTACCCTTTTATCCTTTCCGGTCTCGTCTTTTTTCTGCTGCTGTCATACGCCGAGACCCTCATATCAATGCCCTTCAGCCTTTACAGTACATTTAAGATAGAAAATAAATACGGGTTCAATACCATGACACCTAAATTGTGGATAAGCGATACAATAAAATCACTTATCATTTCCACGGTCCTGACGGGCCTTCTTATCGCCGTCGGGCTGTTTATCATTCAAAAGAGTCCTGATCTGTGGTGGCTGTGGGTGTGGTGTTTCTTTCTTGTATTCGGCATCTTCATCATGTACATCTCTCCTTATGTGATTGAGCCGCTTTTTCATAAATTCACCCCGCTCGACAATGAAGAGCTCGAGAGCGGGATACGCGGTTTGATGGGAAAGGCGGGCATCAAGGTGAGCAGGGTCTTTAAAATTGACGCGTCAAAACGCACAAAACATACGAATGCTTACTTTACCGGCATAGGGAAGGTAAAAAGAATTGTCCTGTACGACACCCTCATAAAAAAAATGGACCATAATGAGATCATATCCGTGCTTGCCCATGAGGCAGGGCACTGGAAGAAAAAGCATATCCAAAAATCCATTATCGTTACTGAGACCATAGCATTGATTGCACTTTTTACCGCTTATCATCTGATGCAAAGCGA
>JAJRVB010000131.1 GCA_024277515.1 Nitrospirota bacterium
TCCATGATTGTCACGGATATGAAGATGCCGAAGATGGACGGACTTGCCTTTATCAAGTCGGTAAGGGAGAAATTCGGAAGTATCCCGATTCTCGTAATTACCGGGCATGGCACTGTCGAGAATGCCGTTGAGGTGATGAAGGAGGGTGTATGCGACTATTTAATGAAGCCATTTTCGTTTGACGCACTCACCACAACCATAGAATCCATCATGTCAAGGGCCTCTCACAACGGGAATCTTATAGTGACTGAAAATGAAAAGATGCATAATCTTATCCAGCTTGCCGGGAGCGTTGCAACCAGCGATATGACAGTACTGATCCTGGGAGAGAGCGGCACCGGCAAGGAGCTGCTGGCGAGATATATCCAGAAATCGAGCCGCAGAAGCAGGAAACCCTTTGTTGCCGTCAATTGCGCGGCCATTCCTGATAATCTCCTGGAGTCGGAACTTTTCGGTTATGAGAAGGGGGCCTTTACAGGCGCGGGCGAGAGGAAGGAAGGGAAGTTTGAACTTGCCCATGGAGGGACTATCCTGCTTGATGAAATTGGGGAAATGTCATCCACGCTCCAGGCCAAACTGCTCAGGGTACTGCAGGAAAAGGAGATTGACAGGATAGGCGGCAGGGAGCCGGTACATGTTGATGTGCGTGTTATTGCCACAACAAACAGAGACCTGCAGCGGGAAATAGAGGAAGGAAAATTCAGGGAAGACCTTTACTTCAGGCTGAGCGTGTTCCCGCTCCAGATACCGCCTTTGAGGGAGAGACAGGAAGATATCCGGCTGATAGCAGAGTACTACGCGAATAAATACTCCCTCGAACTGAACAGATCGGTAAAGGGATTTAATGATGACGCTGAGAAGTTTCTTGCCTCCAGGCAATGGAAGGGGAATATACGTGAACTCGAAAATGCCGTCCACAGGGCTGTACTCATTGCACGGTCGGATTTGATAACTGTTGATGATTTCATGTTTGAGTCCGACCTGCTGCAGTGCACAGCGGGCAATGGGAGCATAAGGGACATGGAAATGGACCTGATTTTAAAGACACTCGAAAATACAAATGGAAACAAGTCAAAGGCCGCAAAGCTGCTCGGGGTGAGTGTCAGGACCATCAGGAACAAGTTAAATGAATATGGGAAAAATATTCCTGTAGCATGAAAAAATTACCGGCCATGATCGGGGCTGATTCTTTGGGCGACAATATTTTGACGATTCAATGAAGATAAATGCATAAAATCAAAGAGCTTGTGGATGGCATGAAACTTGATAGGCTTAGTGACGAGAATGGTCCGAGGGAGATGAATCATGGATAAGGGATTTAGTGTGCTTCACAGGATATTAAAGGCGGCAAATGTCAGGCAGAAGGTGATAGCTTCAAATATTGCCAATGCCGAAACTCCGGGATACAAGGCCAAAGACGCCAGGTTTAACAACCTTCTCAGCAACGAACTCAGGATGCAGACGACAGACCCAAAACATATACGGAACGGAAATGGATCGGATCTCGACGTTGAGATAGTTGCCGAGAACAATCTCTCATGGGGAGATTCCAACAATGTTGAGCTGAATGTGGAGGTGGGCAAAATGACGGAGAATGCATTGACTCATAATGCCGCCGTAAAGATATTGAGTACCAAAATCAGGATGTACAAGACAGCAATAAAAGGAGGTAATTAATAAATGGATATCCTTAAAGTAAGTTCATCGGCCCTCGAAGCCACCAGGATCAGGATGAATACCATAGCATCCAATATGGCCAATGCACAATCAACAAGAACGGACGAGGGCGGTCCCTATGTCGGGAAGAACGTCATATTCAGGACGATTAAAATAGGAGATGATCCGGGAGGAAAGCTCGAAGGGGTAAAGGTCACCGGAATAGTGGAAGACAATAAACCGCCGATTATCGTGTACGATCCAGGACATCCTGACGCGGACGAGAATGGATATGTTTCCATGCCTGATATTAACGTGATTGAGGAAATGGTGAATATGATGATGGCCCTGAGGGCATATGAGGCGAATGTAAAGGCGTTTAACATTTCGAAGGGTATGTATCAGAAGGCCCTTGAAATAGGGAGGTTCTAATGTCCGGGATCCCAATTGAAAATATTGCCGGCAAGATGGGCGCAGGTGAGGCTGCCAAGACAAAATCAGTTCAGAATGAAAACAGCGGCAAGTTTGATTCTGTTATCAATGAAGCCATGAACAGGGTCTCCCAGGTGCAGAGCGATGTTGACAAGGCCGTTAGCGAACTCGCGACCGGGGGGGACATTACTACCGCGGTACTCGCAATAGAAAAAGCGGACATGTCATTTCAGCTTATGACTGAAGTCCGCAACAAGCTTATCAGCACGTATCAGGAAATCATGAGGATGCAGGTTTGATGAGCGGTTCATTATTCATCGCAGCAGGTTACAGAAACAATATCTGACATATAAATGGAAACGGGCAAGGAGAAACTATGGCTGTGTCACAAAATTTACTCGAGAATCTGAAATCTATATCAACAGGCAAAATGACTGCCATGTTTTCAATTATTGTAGTGAGTATCGCGGGAATGCTTCTCCTGTACTCATGGATTCAGAAGGCCGATTATGAGGTGTTGTTTGCAAATCTGTCGGAGGAAGATACAGGGAGAGTAGTTGAGGAACTGCGGTCAAAGAAGATCCGTTACCAGCTTGAACCCGGGGGGGCGGTTCTTGTTTCAGGGGACAAGGTCTATGATCTGAGACTTCAGCTCGCTGCACAGGGACTTCCCCAGGGAACGGGCGTTGGATTTGAGATCTTTGATAATACAAGCTTTACTACAAGTGAATTTGTCCAGAAACTTAACTATAAAAGGGCGCTCGAAGGTGAACTCTCAAGGACCATCCGGTCTCTCTCCGCGGTCCGGCAGGGCAGGGTGCATCTGGTGCTGCCTGATAAATCGGTATTTGCGTTTCAGGAGGGCAGGGCGGAAACCACTGCCGCAGTATTTGTAACGCTCCGGAAAGGGAGGAAGTTAAGCAGTTCTGAAGTAGAGGGTATTGTACATCTTGTATCCAGCAGTGTTGAAGACCTGCGTCCTGACAATATTGCGGTTATTGACAATAAAGGGCAGCTCCTTACCAGACCTTCCGATGAGAGCGGCATAGGTCTCAGTGGAAACCAGACGGAATATCAGGCCGGTTTTGAGCAAAACCTGACGACCAAGGTGGTCAGTATTCTTGAGAATGTGGTGGGCAGGGACAAAGTCAAGGCAAAGGTGTCGGCGGAGTTTGACTTTACACGGCGTGAGAGGACAGAGGAAGTATATGATCCTGAGGGAGTTGTGATAAGAAGTGAACAGAAGAGCACTGAAAAAACATCATCAGGCATGTCCGGCGGCGGAGTGCCGGGGACGGCCTCAAATCTCCCGGGGGGGAGAGGCGCGGGACAGTCGTCTTCCCTTGGAAAGTCTCAAAAGCAGAATGAAATGATAAATTATGAAACCAGCAAGACGGTCAGGCATATCGTTGAGTCACCCGTTACACTCGAGAGACTGACGGTTGCCATTCTCATTGACGGCATACTTCCGTCGCAGAAGGAGTCGGTAGAGAATCCTGAGCAGTACATTATCCGCTCTGAAGAGAACATCAAGTACTATGAGGATATAGTCAGAAAAACGATCGGCTTCTCAGAGGACAGGGGGGATGAAATCAGTGTGAATGTGATGCCTTTTGAGAGAGTGGAATACGGGGAAGTTCAGGAGGCCGAAACAGATTATATGTCAATGGTAATTACGGTGTTGAAATATATAGTGCCCCTGATTATAGCGGTACTGTTCTTCCTGACCGTGCTCCGTCCCATGGTCAGATCACTCACGGCAGCAGCGCCCGCGAGTGTGCCCATGCGGCATCCGGGAGACAGGGCCGACGTGGAGGAACTTCAGACAAAAGAGATCCCCATGGAAAAACAGGTAATTGACTGGGCGGCAAAAAACCCGCAGCAGGCGGCAGGGCTGGTAAAAGACTGGTTGGAGGAATAATAATTGGCAGAGGAAGGATATAAAAAAGCGGCGGTTTTTTTGAGTGCGGTCGGTGAAGATGTCGCAGCCGAAATTTTAAAGAACCTTGATGCAGAAGACATAGGAAAAGTTACCTCTCACATGTCGAAGAACAAGCGGACGGACCGTGAGCAGGTAGAGGAAGTCCTGCAGGAAACACTCGAAAAGGTGACGACCGGAGATCTTCAGATCGGTGGTGAGGATTACGTAAAAAATATCCTCACCAAGGGACTCGGCGGAGATGATGCGGAGAAGATACTTGAGATGGTGTCAAAAGAGAGCCCCCTGGAATCACTCAAATGGGTCAATGCCAGGACATTGTCAGGTTTTCTTGCGACAGAGCACCCGCAGACGATTGCATTGATTCTCTGCATGCTCGAACCGGAACATGCAGCTGAAATAATGATGAACCTTCCGGAGCAGATGAGGAATGATGTTGCTTTAAGGATATCCGCTACGAGCAGTATACCCGAGAGCGCACTCGAAGAAATAGAGGAAGTCCTCAAGGTCCAGATGGAGATGACCAAGGGAAGAGAGGGCAAGTCATTTAACGGGACAAAAGTAATTGCAGAGATATTAAATCAGTGTGAACGGGGCGCTGAGTCGGAAATCCTTGACAGGATAGAAGAGGAAAATGCCGAGATGGCTGAATCAATAAGAGAACTCATGCTTGTATTTGATGACCTTGAAGAGATCGATGACAGGGGCATTCAGCTCATACTGAAGGAACTGAGTTCCGATGACCTCTCACTCGCTTTAAAGACCGCCTCTGATGCGCTGAAAGATAAAATATTCAGCAATATGTCACAGAGGGCGGCCAAGATACTGCAGGAGGAAATGGAGACAAAGGGACCTGTCAAGGTATCGGATGTTGAGATGGCCCAGAAAAACATCGTAAAAATTGCACGGAAACTTGCTGATGACGGGCAGATCGCAATAGCCGGCAGAGGCGGGGAGGATATGATTGTTTAACGACAAGGTATTCAAACGGAGGGAGGTCGCCCTTTACAGCATGCCCTCGCTTGAGGATGACAGGACTTTGCAGAGCCCTGATGCTATGCTGGAGAAGGCAGGTGAACTGCAAAGGAAGGCGTATGAAGAAGGATTCAGCGCCGGAGAGAAAGCGGGTTTCTCTGAGGGCCGGCAAAAAGCTCTTGTCCTGACAGAGCGGCTTGAAGCAGTACTTAAAGAGACGGCGGTGTTAAAAGAACAGATGATCTCTGATGCAGAGACACAGCTTGTGGCCCTTGCTGCCGAGATCGCCAGGAGGGTCGTAATTGAAGAAGTCGGCACAAGGCCGGAACTGATTGTTACCATGGTCAGGGAGGCGCTCAAAAGATTGCAGAGAGTGGGTAAGATCACAATAAAGATCAATCCCGCGCTTCACGACCTGTTCATTAAAAAGACCCCGGAAATTATGGAGATCCATGAAAATATAATTTTTGATGTTGACGCGCATGTACCCGTTACCGGGCCTCTCGTGATAAGTGAGACGGAAGAGGTGGTAACTGACATAGATTCTCTGTTATCCAACATAATTGAAGAGATGAAAAATACTGAAAACCGTACAAAAAACAGGGAACCATGACAACAATTGACTTTGCGCCTTATATATCACGGGTAAAAAATTCAGAACCGCTGAAAGTCTATGGACGGATCGTCGAAATTACGGGTCTTACCATTAAGGCGACCGGGCTCGATGTGAGCATCGGAGAGGCATGCAAGATTTATTCTGATAATACACATCCCGTTGATGCCGAAGTTGTAGGCTTTAAGGAGGGCAAGGTTATTTTAATGGCGATCGGCGAGGTTTCCGGCATAAAACACGGCAGCAGGGTGGCGCCTCTCGGCAAGAGCATGTCAATCAGGGTGGGTGATGAGCTTATCGGGCGGGTCATCGATGCTGCAGGCGACCCCATAGACGGCAGGGGCCCGGTAAACGGCGAGGATTACAGTCTGTTTGCCCGGTCGCCGAATCCCCTTATGAGAAAGCGGATTGAAGAGCCTCTTGATATCGGTATACGTTCAATAAACGGTCTGCTGACATGCGGCAAGGGGCAGAGAATTGGTATTATGGCGGGCTCCGGAGTAGGCAAGAGTGTGCTCCTAGGCATGATTGCAAAGTATTCGGGGGCGGCTGTTAACGTTATTGCGCTTATCGGCGAAAGAAGCCGCGAGGTGAGGGAATTTGTTGAGCAGAACCTCGGGCACGAGGGACTCAAGAAATCGGTGGTCGTGGTGTCTACATCCGAACAGGCGCCTCTGGCAAAAGTAAGGGGCGCTTTCGCAGCTACGGCAATTGCCGAGTATTACAGAAATCAGGGGAAAGATGTCCTGCTTCTGATGGATTCGCTTACGCGTGTTGCCATGGCCCAGAGAGAAATAGGACTTGCAATCGGTGAGCCGCCTACGACGAGAGGATATACACCGTCCGTCTTTGCCCTTATTCCCAAGCTGCTTGAAAGGGTGGGGACCTCGGAAGAATCCGGCAGCATTACGGGCCTATATACCGTGCTTGTTGAGGGGGACGACATGCTTGAACCGGTTGCAGACATGTCAAGGTCCGTACTTGATGGACACATAGTGCTTTCAAGAGATCTTGCCATGCAGAATCACTATCCTTCCATTGATGTGCTGCAGTCCGTCAGCAGGGTCATGCCTCACATAATCGGGGAAAGACACCAGAAAAATGCGGGCAGATTTATAGAAGTGATGTCAACATACAGAAAATTTGAAGATATGATTAATCTGGGCGCATACAAACAGGGATCAAACGCAAAGGTTGATTACGCGATAAAAATAATTGATAAATTAAGGGATTATCTCACGCAGGACATGCATGAGTTAATTGATTTTGCAGACGCGGTTCAGGGACTTTATCTGATATTCGAGGAGATGGAGATGGAAAATGCGTAAGCAGCAAACAGTATCAAAGATCGCAAAACTTAAGGATAACAAAAAAAAGGAAATCGAGATTGAGGTCAAAAAAGCCGCGGACAGGGTTGATCAGGAAAAGTCCAGGCTTATGGACCTCCAGAAGGACTACAAGGAAACCCTCTGTTATTTTAACGATAAGAATGAGGCGGGAAACCTGGATGCGCAGAACATCACGTTATACTACAGCTTTTTTTCGCGTATCAATGGAAAAATTGATGAACAGAAGAAGGTTCACTCCAGGAAGAAACATGAACTCGATATACTGAAAAATCATCTGATAGATGCACATAAAGAGAAGAAGATGTTTGACATCTTAAATGAGAAGGAAATAAAGAAAGAACATAAAGAAAGAGCGGATTCCGAACAGAAAGAAGCCGACTTTTTCGTTCTTGCAAGGAGACAGAGATGATCAGGCGGGTAATGGTATTAATATTAAGCCTGGCGGTCTTTTCGGGCTATACGTTTGCAGGTGAAGGCCCGGCGGGCATGCTGGAGCCGCAGAACATGGAGCTCAACCGGAAAGAAGAGCTCATAAAAAAAGAGATGCTGAGGATCAAGGTCCTAAAGACTGAAGTTGAAGAAGATATCATAAAGTATAATGATCTCCTTAAAAAGATTGAACTGTCACTCCAGAAAGCCGAAGCAATTGGGAACAAGCGCCTGAAGCACGTTGCCAGGGCATATGAGGCAATGCCTCCGGAAGACGCTGCCTCAAGACTCGGCGGTCTTGATAACAAAACCGCAGTGCAGATACTGCTCAAGATGAACAGTAAAAAGGCCGGACTGGTAATAGGCATGATGGAGGCCCGGAAGGCCACCGCACTTACCAAAGAAATAACAAAAATAAAGAAATAGTCTCCTGCAAGCAGCTCTAAAAGCAAAGACCCCCCTGCATTAACCACAAGGTTCAACCCGGGAAAAGCAATAAGAAAAACCTTCACATATCGAGGTTCAACCTCGATATGTGGCTTGGTCAGGGGTGGATCGGGCAGGGAAAAAGTTTCCTTTATGTGAAACTATTTTCTCTCCTTTTGTTTGGTGTCTTCTTTTAATAAAATGAAAAATCAATAAATTCAGTCAGGTCCGCGCCTCAATGTCTCTGGCATGACACTTGCTCTATGTCCGGCATGAACATCTACCTGCAGAAGATAGCGGAGCTGAACAGCAGCCCGCAGATAAATCTGCGATCCCTTGCGCAACCTCGTTCAAATGTCAGCACCGATTCTTTTACCTTTGACTCATTAATGAACAATATGAATGCAAAGGATGGGAGCAGAAGGGCTGACCTTCTTTTTGGTGAGGGTGACGGCCGCAGAGAAATCAGGAGGGAGCAGGACTATAATGACAGACATAAAAAGGTTGAACAGAGAGAATATAAACATACATCCAGAGACCTGTATGACAGGCCGGACTATAATGATAATAAAGTTGCAGCTTCTGAAGACCGGGGAAGAGCTGATAAAACAGAAAGTAAGACGGCAGCGCCTGAGAATGGAATGGATAATGAAATCAAACAGGTCCTGAATGAAGAGGATACCATTAAAACAGAGGAGTCCTCAGGTCAGGATAATAAGTCTTCAGGCGGATTAACGGACGCACTGCTGATTGATCTTGTAAACAGTAAGACAGCAGGACTCATCGAGGAGACACCCGCAAAGAATAATACGGGACTCAACAGCGTGACGCATGAAGCGGACGCGGGTGCCCCGGGCAATCAAAACACTTCACAGGAAGGTGCATTATTGAACGCCCTTACCGGCAGTCCTGCAGAAGACACAAATAAAAATGTCGGCCTTCAAAAACATAACTCAGCCGGGCTTCAGATGCCCGCTCCTGTCAGGGAGGGTCGTCTTACGGCAGGGGAAGAGCAGAATAAGCCTGCGGCAATGGAAAATAAAGAATCCATGAAGGGCGCATTAATGGATATGGAGAGCGCGGTAAAGACAGGCGAATCTTCATCTCAGCCAAAGGGTGAATCTTCAGGCGGAAAAGAAGCGCTTGCCCAGACAGGTGTCATGAAGAACGAGGTGAAGGCTGCGGACATTGATTCTGATAATTTTCAGAAGGATCTTTCCTCCATGACCAGAAAGGACAATGACGCTCGTGATGAGCAGGGCAGGGAGATGAAGTTCCGTGATCAGGCAGCAGCATCAAACCTAACTGATCCGAATAAAGGGTCAAAAGACATGGCCAACAGGGTAGTCCTGCAATTTGCTGAGAACCTGAACAGGGTACAGAATGTGAAGAATGCAGTCCATAATCAGGCAAGGCCGGTATACGCAAATCCGGAAGCAAATAATACCGCTGCTGTGGGCGATTCATATAATACGCATGAAGGGGGGAAAACACTTCAGGGCCCGCAGGCCGCGCATGGAGCAAGACCTTCCGCATTCACTGAGCTGGTGGACAAAATTGTCTATATTGCGAAAGGCAGCAACAAGCTGGGTGTCCATGTGGAGAGTGAAACCCTTGGAAAGCTCAAGATCAGCCTCAGCCTCGAAAAAGGCATGGTCAATGTGCAGATCAATACTCCTGACAGGGCGGTCAGGGAATTTATCGAGAATAATATGCAGCAGATTGTTGAATCGCTCTCAAGGGGTGGTGTGAGTATCGGCGGCTTTTCTGTGGGACTGAAGAACCACAATAATGATAACAACTTTAGCTTTAATCAGGGGAACCGGGGCAAAAATGATTTTTCGGTCAAGAAAGGCGGGGAACAGGACTATATAAATATGAGCCGGTATGTTCCGGCTGGCAGTGCAATGGTGAGTGTGTTTGCGTGAGATATTCGTTTATGCCGGCAATAGCTGATTTCAAGGTTTTGAGGGTAATGAGAATTTATAAATTTTACAGGGAGGAAAGATGAATATACCCGGAGTTTCCAATATTGATCCAGGTGCAGGCAATACGACAGTTGGGAAACAGTCGCTTGGTCAGGATGATTTTATGAATCTTCTTATTAAGGAATTAAGCTATCAGGACCCGCTCAATCCCATGGACAGCAAGGAGTTTACCGTGCAGCTTACGCAGTTCAGCTCTCTGGAAGGGATCAATGATATAAACGACAACCTGGCCAACCTGCTTACTCTGCAGCAGTCCCTCCAGAATGCAACGGTTACCAACATGATAGGAAAGACGGTGCGTGTTGACGGTGACAGCACATATCTGAACGGGACATCCGCCATGAGTTATGATCTGTCCGAAGATGCCGCAGCGGTAAGAGTATTGATAACAGACGGTTCAGGGAAGCTCGTACGCACTGATGATGCCGGGGCGCAAAATGCGGGAAGCAACACTTATATATGGGACGGCAAGGACGAGCTGGGGAACCAGCTTCCTGACGGCTCATATAAATTTGAAATTGAGGCCGCTGACAAAGACGGGAAAATTGTCGGAGCGGCAACCAGCAGTTCAGGCTATGTCACGGGTGTGACGTTTAAAGATGGAGTTACATATCTTGTTTTGAACGGCACCAGACAGGTCTATCTGAGCGAAATCAGGTCGATTGAAGAATAACACGCTGGCGGCCCTCTTTGCTAAGGGGAGACCTGGGCCGTGAATGATTTGAGTTTGAATATGATTACACTTAATGCCGGATAATATAATAACAAGGAGGAATTGAAATGGGTATAACCTCGATGTTTACTGCTGTCAGCGGTATGAATGTTAATGGACAGGGGCTTTCTGTTGTAGGTGATAACATCGCCAATATGAATACCCACGGATTCAAGACGAGTTCGGTAGTCTTCGGAGATATTGTCAGCCAGACAATAGGGTCACTCGGAATCGGCAGAGGTGCATTGCTGAATGACGTATCTCAGGAATTCACGCAGGGCGCCTTTGAGAACACCCCGAATGTCCTTGATATGGCGATAGACGGGGACGGTCTGTTTGTTATGAAGAAGGCGAACGAAACGTTTTACACAAGGGCGGGACAGTTCGGTATCGACAAGCAGGGTTATGCGGTAAATCCCGATGGCTATCGTCTTCAGGGATACCAGTTTGATGTGTCCGGGGTAGCATCAACCGTAGTAAGCGACGTTAATGTTTCATCCATTAACAGTCAGCCGAATGATACGAGTCAAATGACAGTATATGCAAACCTTGATTCACGTGATGCGGTAAAGCCGGCATTTGATGTTGCCAATTCTGCGGCTACTTCGAATTTTACGAGTACTATTACTGCGTATGACTCTCTCGGGAATAATCATGTGCTTAATATTTATTACCGAAAAAACCAGACAATAGCTTCAGGACCTGCTGCCGGGGGGTGGGAATGGCAGTGGTATGCCGTTGTCAGCGCAGCTGATAACGCCAACATTGTTCCCCCTGCTACCGCGCCCGCCGATCAGGTACAGGCACTCGGAACACTGCAATTCAACACGAACGGGGCATTGTATAATCAGACAGTAAGCACGCCTCCCACCGGGGGTTTTGATTTTGCCGGAGGCGCCACCCAGAACCAGAGCATCTCTATAAACTTTGGTCTGGATATTGCCAATGACGGAGAGTCCGGGCTTGAAGGTACGACACAGTTCGGAACGACATCAACCACCTCATACCTGGAACAGGACGGCTACTCCGCAGGTACACTCAAGAGTCTGAACATCAACTCTGAGGGCCTGATGACCGGTATTTTTACAAACGGACAGACCAAGAATGTCGCGCAGATAGTGCTCGCAAAGTTTATATCACAGGAAGGACTGATCAAGCAGGGCAACAGCCGCTACGCAGAGTCTTTTGAGTCGGGCCAGCCGATTATTACAGCCCCCGGAAACTCGGGCACGGGCCAGATACTCGCAAATACACTTGAACTCAGCAATGTTGACCTTGCAGCGGAATTTGTCAAGATGATCATTATGCAGCGCGGATTTCAGGCGAACTCAAGGATGGTAAGCACGTCTGATGAGCTGCTTACCGAGCTGGTCAACCTGAAACGGTAATAAATGAGCTTCACGCCTGATTGACTATCCGGGAATGCAGAAAGAGTCTGCATTCCACCTTCCCCCCCCTGATCCCCCTCTCGTGAGGATAGGGGGATCAGGAATCCCGGTAACTACTTGCTTGCCGCCTGATACACCTGTCCCGGCTTGAGCAGTACAAAACTCTCAGCCCCTTCCTCCATCTTGACCTGCTTGAAAACTTCACATGACATGCAGGAAACCGACTTCTGCGCAAAGTCCCCCTGGACTTTTTCACCGCAAAACGTGCCTGCTATGGCCCAGCATATCCGTCCCGCATTTGTCCCGCTGTTAATACCGTTACAGGAGGCCTCTGAAGCAGCGGGGCAGACCCCGAGATCAGCGGTTTTGTCGCCGCCCTCTTCTCTACCGCACTTCTTAATTTCCCAGCAATTTTGATTTGACACGACTATCCCCTCCTCATATTATTAATGTAAATAAAACTTCATGACAGCCCCCGGTCTACTCCTGATATCCAACTGTTCTTATCGGCGGTTTATTGAAAATCTTTAATGCAGGGAGGATGAAATGGGGCTGTAAATTACTATCGGCCGTATGGGCTATACAGCATTAATTATTTCCCCGGCCATTTTGTCGAGAGGGACAATTTTGTCCGCAGCGCCCGCCTCTACAACGGATTTCGGCATGCCGTAAACCACACATGTCTCTTCGCTTTCCGCGATCGTCCTCCCGCCTTTATTCTTGACTTCTTTCATCCCTTTACAGCCGTCGTTCCCAAGCCCTGTTAAAATGACGCCAAGCACATGGCCCGAGAAATTTTCAACAGTTGACAGCATAAGCACATCTACGGACGGTCTGTAGATATATTCTCCCCTGTCTTCGGATACCTCGATAGTGGTCTCTGTCAACTTCCTGCGGAGAAGACTCATATGGCCGCCGCCCGGCGCTATATATGCCGTACCCTTAATAATCGGCTCGCCTTTTTCAGCTTCCTTTATATGAATTGCGCTTAACTGGTTTAATCGTTCTGCAAAGGGACCTGTAAATGCGGGCGGCATGTGCTGGGCGATAACAATCGGGACAGGGAAATTTGCCGGAATTTTGCTGACTATGTTCTGCAGCGCCTTTGGTCCTCCGGTAGAAGAGCCGATCGCAACGATGCTCACTCTCCTGTGTGCTTTATACCCTTTTGATTCAGGCATCTCAAGGGGTTTGTCTCCGGATTTCTTTCCAACACCGGCCGGCCTCCTGAAACGCGTCCTGCCCAATTTCTTGATTTTGTCTATGAAAACGTCCTTGATTTTTACAATGTTAATGGAGAGGTCGGAAAGATTTTTGGGAATAAAGTCCACCGCGCCGATATCAAGCGCATCGAGTGTGGCCTTTGCGCCTTCAGTCGTTAAAGAACTGACCATTAAGACAGGAAGGGGATTTGTATCCATTATCCGCTTCAATGCCTCGATTCCGTCCATGCGGGGCATCTCAATGTCGAGTGTAACGATATCGGGCTTCAGTGACGCGACTTTCTCCACGGCCTCTATACCGTCTCTGGCTATGCCCGCTACCTGAATATCAGGATCGGAAGAGATCATGTTCGAAAGGGTATTTCTCATAAATGCTGAATCATCTACAATCAGGACCTTGATCATGTTAAATTACCATCTCCGGAATGATATTCTTTACCTCAGACTCTCCTGTCTGATCTTCAGCCGGTCTGCTCATCCGGTCAAACCTCCACCTGCTCACCTATCAGCCTGTCAATATCAATAAGTATGATAAGCCTGTTTTCCATCTTTGCTATGCCTTTGATAAAGGCGCTGTTCAGGTCTGATGACATTGGAGGCGCGGCCTCTATAATACTTGTAGGCACTCTTAATACCTCGGACACCGAGTCTACAATAAGGCCGTTTGTTATGTCGTTAATTTCCATTATGATTATCCTTGACGTATCCTCGGTCGCTTTTTCTTCAAAACTGAATTTTTTCCTCAGATTAATTACGGGTATTACCTTCCCCCTCAGGTTTACCACTCCTTCAACATAGTCCGGTGAATTGGGCACAGCGGTAATTTCGGTGATCCTGTTTATCTCCTGGACATTCAGTATGTCCACGGCATATTCTTCATTATTCAGGGTGAAGGTCACAAATTGCAGCACTTCCTCCCCGGCTGATAAGTTTTCTGTTGCTGTTTCCATGTAATGTCCTCCTGATGACTTATTGAAAATCCATACGTTCCAGTATATGGTCCGGCTTTGCAGCCGGTAATATTCTGATTAAAAACCGGCATCTTTGAGCAGCGCTTCCACGTCGGACTGAGACACCTTATCGACCGGCTTTTCTTCACTCTCCGGCCGTAGTTGTACATCATTTGCTGAAGCATCTTTTTTATCAGGCTCTTCCCCGGTGGACATGCCGAAGTGCGTAACAAGCAGCAGAAGTTCTGCTTCCACATGATTTACAAGGCTGATGACTTTCTTGATGGTCTGTCCGGTAATGTCCTGAAACTGCTGGGCGGTCAGGATGGATGTCATATCATTGTCAAGAGACTCCTTTAATGTCCTGAGGTACTCTGCGCGGTCTTCATCTCCTTTTATTCCCTCAATCTGCCGGGTGAATTCATCAGATTCCTCAAAATATCTCTCAACAATTCCCATTGTCCTGTTTGCCGCCTCTTCAGTCCTGGTGATAACAAACTGGAGCTTGTCAACCGCATTTGGCACATCATTTTCGGTCAGTTTCTGGAGGCCTGAGTCTAAGGCACCCTTGAAATCATTCAGCGAATCATGAAGTTTTCTCGTTATTTTCCCCACTTCGTTAAAAAGGTCGCAGTCTGTTTCCTTTACCATCTGTTCAATGATGCTTTCTATCTTCTGATATTCCCGGTCTGCAACAGCGTCCATGAATTCCAGCATCAGGTTATATGTATTCTGCCTGGAATCGTCCTGGTTCAGTTTGCCGCTGAAATACTCCTTTGCATCGTACAGCTCCCTGACTATTACCTTGCCCCCGCTGGTGTCAACTTCCCTGCTTACCTCAACA